>NZ_LWFE01001034.1:0-8825 GCF_001635675.1 Oleiphilus sp. HI0061
TCATAGATAATACAATAAAGTTACTTTTAAACTAGGGTAAAAAAGGAAGACTATGGAAAATATAACTGAAACTACAGATAAGCTAGAAGGCTATGCTGATATAGCTGTAGAAGCTGCAATTCTTTACGGGCCAAAAGTTGTTCTGGCAATTGTTACCTTGATAATTGGTCTTTGGGTGATAAATCGAATTGTTAGCAAGGTTGAAAAGCATTTTACGTCTAAAGCGGATCCAACGCTTGGTTCGTTTGTCAGTAGCCTGGCGTCAGTCATCTTCAAGATGATGCTATTGATTGCTGTTGCATCAATGGTTGGTATTGAAACTACTTCTTTCGTTGCAGTACTCGGTGCTGCTGGCTTGGCCGTCGGTTTGGCATTGCAGGGCAGTTTGTCAAACTTCGCTGGCGGTGTTTTGATCTTGCTATTCAAGCCTTTCAAAGTAGGCGACTTAATTGATGCTCAAGGCCATATTGGTGTCGTTAAGGAAATTCAGATCTTTAACACAATTCTAACAACGGCAGATAATCGTGTCGTTATTATTCCAAACGGTGCCCTATCAAATAGCAGTATGGTTAATATCAACCAGCTGGATACTCGCCGTGTTGATTTCGTTTTTGGTATTGGTTATAGCGATGATATTGATAAAGCGAAAGCGATTATTGAAGGCTTGATCACTTCAGATTCTCGTGTATTAAAAGATCCTGAGCATTTGATTGCGATCTCTGAATTAGCGGATAGTTCCGTCAACTTTACCGTTAGGGTTTGGACTAAGACGGCGGACTACTGGGCAGTTCACTTCACAATGTTCGAAGCAGTTAAGAAAGCGTTTGATGAGCAAGGAATTAGTATTCCGTTCCCTCAGCAAGACGTACATATGCATACAGTTCAATAACCTACATATTGGCGCCGGTCATCTAAGGCGTTATTTATTTTGCTGAAAAAAGGCGCTCTTTCGAGCGCCTTTTTTATTTATAAACGTTTTTTCTAACCTGCGTAAGAATGAAAACAAGTGTGATAATACCTCTGAAAAACTGGAAAAAAACGCATCTATAAACGACGCTAATAAAAAGATACTTTTTGTTACTTCAACTTATCTTTGTTCGTGACTAAGATGAAGTTAATAAAGAATTTAGTATCAACGAATTTTGCTGGTCTCTATCTGCCTGTGCATAGCGCTTCAGAAATACGAAGTGACTGAGACAAAGCAATAATGACGATTGTCTCGATCTACTAAAGACAAAAATAACGAGTGTTAGGCAGTTATAGAGGTACTGGAAATGCCAGTTGAACAGCTAAAGCAATATCTAGATTCGAATGACGTTCAATACGTATCAATAGAACATTCGGTAGCATATACCGCAAAAGAGATCGCTGAACGTATTAAACTTAAAGGTGACCAAATGGCGAAAACCGTTATGGTCAATTTGGACGGTTGTATGTCGATGGTGGTGCTACCCGCATCATGTCGAATACGCTGGGATCAATTTATGAGAGCCATGGGAACCGAGCTGGTCGCCCTGGCAACAGAAGATGAATTTAAAGACCGTTTCCCATCATGCGAAGTGGGTGCTATGCCACCATTCGGCAATTTATATGATGTCCCCATCTATATGTATGAAGGGTTCGATGAAACCGGTGATATTGCCTTTAGAGCAGGAAATCACCACGAAGTGATTAAAATGAAGCTCTCTGATTATATGGAACTAGCGTATCCGATGACGCTAAATGAGGGCTTCGCAAAGATTGGTATGAAGAAGCCAAGCTGGTTGTTAAAGAAGAAGGCCGGGTAGAAAACCTAGCCTTCTATTGTTTACCGTTTACAATCTCCGGGCCTTACAGCAGGCGGCCTGAACTGCGGCTCGGGGATTTATTCTTTTAATTGCTAGCGAACATAGAGAATCAGGTCTTCGTATCCTCGTCGGATGCGAAATGCCTGCACATTTCGCTGCCTCAAATAAGACTTAAGCTCTGCAATATTTCTAATCCTGCTTCGGTTGACCGCGAAGATTATATCCCCTTGCTCAAAGCCTACTCGTTTAGCGATCGAATTATTGCTCAGTTCTTTAACCTGAATGCCAATAGCTTCTTCTTGATCACTTGGAATGAGATCCATTAACAGGCTTCCGCTCAAATAAGAAGAGACTTTGTCACCAGCTATTTCCGGGACAGGTATGGCTTCGATCTCAATTTCGAGCGCTTTGTTATTGCCATTGCGAATAATCTCAAGATCAAGGGTTCTGCCAATTGCAGAAAGTCCAATTCTGTTTTGGATATCATTGGCATTCCTGATGGCCCGACCATTTGCCTTAGTAATAATGTCGCCCTGCTTTAGACCTGCATCATCTGCTGCGCTGCCATCCTCGATACTACTGACAATAGCCCCCTGATAGGTATTAAGCTGATGTGTTCCGAACGAGAAGGCTTCAGCTAACTCAGGGCTTAAGTCTTGGAAACGGGCACCGATACCGCCGCGTTTTACTTCACCAAACTGGATAAGTTGTGACATAACTGATTGGCTGACTTCAGTTGGAATGGCAAAGCCAATGCCAACGTTTCCTCCGGCTGGAGCGATAATGGCGGAGTTGATGCCAACTAAGTTGCCATTGAGGTCAATTAATGCGCCGCCTGAATTGCCGGGGTTAATGGAGGCATCGGTTTGAATAAAATCTTCGTACCCCTGGATGCCAAGACCATTCCGCCCAAGTGCGCTGACAATTCCAGTAGTCACCGTTTGCCCAATACCAAAGGGGTTACCAATGGCAATTACAAAGTCGCCAACGGCTAGGGAGTTAGAGTCGGCGATTTTCAAAGATGACAACTTTTCTGCATCGATCTTCAGCAAAGCGATATCAACCTTCTTGTCGGAACCTACTAAGGTGGCTTTGAATTGACGCCCGTCCTGAAGTTTTACTTCGATATCGTTAGAGTCAGCAATGACATGATGATTGGTAAGAATATAGCCTTCTTTTGCATCAACTATTACACCGGAGCCAGCACTTTGAACTTGGCGTGACTCTTCAATTTCATCAGGAAAAGAGAAGAAATGTCGAAAAAATGGTGACTGTAGTAAAGGGTTATATTTACGCTGAATGGTATAGGTCGCAATATTAACCACGGCTGGCGCTGACTCCTTAATGATCGGCGCGAGAGAGGGTTGTGAATTTCCTTCTATCAGACGTTGCGGAAAGCCAGCGGCTTGAAGTGAAAAAGAGAAACTTAAGCTGAGCAAGATGAACAAAGTCAAACCGTATTGCTTGAAGTTAAAAAACACATTATTTGATAATTGATTAAGACGCATCTTTTTATTGTCCTTCACTGGGTATTACAGGCGATATTATAAGCTCAAAGGTGTGATTGTTGGGAAGTTCTTGCATAATACTGCAAAAGATTTGCTGAGAGGAAAAGCATGAGCAAGCAATATGATGTAGTGATTGTCGGTGCCGGTATGGTCGGCGCTGCCATTGCCTGTGGATTGGCTCGATCGAACTTTAAAGTTGCGGTCATTGACCCGCTATTACCCCCTGCGTACGTAGAAGGCGAAGCACCTCACATTCGGGTATCGGCGATCAGCTATGCGAGTGAACAGATATTAAAAAACCTGGGTGCATGGCAATATATCGAAGGCAAACGCTTATGTCCTTATCGACGTTTAGCAGTAAATGAGATGCCTGCTAAAAAGGGGCTATCTGCCTTATTGCCTGACATCTCGACATGGGCAAGAACCGAGTTTGATTGCAGTCAGATTGGCCAGAGTCATCTTGGCAATATTATTGAGAATGATATTGTTCATCTCGCTTTGCATGAAGCAATGAACGGCCTGGAAAATGTTAGCGTCTATTGTCCAGACAAAATTGAAGAGATGGAATTGGATGGTGAGCTGAAAACCCTGACACTATCAAAAGCAGGAGACATTAGCGGGCGCGTAGTGATTGGTGCCGATGGCGCACAGTCACGTGTGCGAGAACAAGCCAGCCTCGGTCAATATAAAGACAAATATGCGCAGCATGCTTTTGTCTGCACTGCTGCGTATGAAGGCAGTCAGGAAGATATTACCTGGCAGTCATTCACCTCTCATGGACCCTTGGCATTTTTGCCCTTGGCCGATAGTGGTAAGGAACACTTTGGCTCACTCGTCTGGTACGACTTGCCTGAAAGTGTCGGCAAATTATCGCAGATGGGTAACGAGGAGCTGTTAGCGACGATCAAAGCTGCTTATCCTTCAGAGCTTCCTACCATTACACGCATTGTAGAGCACGCTAGCTTCCCTTTATTTAAGTCCCATGCCATTAACTATGTCCGCCAGGGTGTGGCATTGGCGGGGGATGCAGCACATACTATCAATCCTTTAGCCGGGCAGGGCGTTAATCTGGGCTTTATGGATGCTGCGATGCTAATCGAAATTCTGGGGCAAGCACACTTAGCGGGCGAAGATATTGCTAGCCTTGAAGTCCTGCAGCGTTATCAAAAAAGTAGACGACCAGAGAACCAGAAAATGATGAGCATTATGGATATGTTCTATCATGGCTTTAGTAATGAGTTGCTGCCGCTAAGGGTGGTAAGAAATATAGGCCTGGGTCTAGCAAATAATTCCGGGCCTGCGAAAAATAAAGTGATGCAGTATGCGGTGGGCGCAATAGGTAACTTGCCTAAACTTGCTCAAGCCTAAAGGAAGCAAACGAGGAAAAAACAATGACAGAAACGCTATTTACCAAAATTATTGATCGTCAGATTCCTGCAGATATCGTCTATGAAGATGACATCTGCCTGGCATTCAAGGATATTCAGCCAACCGCTCCCGTACACTTGCTTATCATCCCTAAAAAACCAATCGCGACGATTAACGATATGGATGAAGGTGATAAGGAAACATTTGGACATTTGTTCTTTGTTGCCAAGAATATTGCCGCCGATATGGGCTTCGCAGAAGATGGTTACCGTGTTGTGATGAATTGCAATGAATATGGTGGACAAAGCGTCTACCACGTACACCTGCATTTAATCGCTGGTAAACCTTTGGGTTGGCCTCCTTTCACCGAGAAGCTTAAAGTCTGAGCAAGTGTAAACAAGGGTAAAACCATTGCTGACAGACTAATATTTAAGCACCCTCTTCGTTAAACTAGAGCTACCTAAACGAAGAGCGTGGTGAAATATGATCTGGAACCTGGAAGAAAGAAAGTCTAATAAGAGCCTACAGTCAATACTACAAGGCTTGGTATTATTTGCCATGATGTTTTCATTGGCGGCAGTTGCTGAAGCTGATGAACTTTCTTCTCGTCTGGAATCACACTTCAATGCCGATAGCTCGTATCGCTTTATCAACTATGAAAGTGTTAATCAGGTGCATGCTGATGAGTATGGCAGCATGCGCTACTTAGTGATGGATTTTGATTTGCGACTTGCCAGTAATGATCTTCAAGGCAGTATTCACCAGATTTGTAATACTGTCTTGGCAGATAGGCAGTTAATAAAAGACCTATCTCGTCATGGCTATGATATGGTTTCAGTATCATTTGATAGGCAGTCACAGTATGACTGCCTATAAATACCTAAAAAAACAAACGCTCTAACTCCTTACCCGGGTCTGCCGCCCGCATAAATGCTTCACCGACTAAGAAGGCGTTCACATCACGTTCTTGCATAGCGATCACGTCTTCTCGAGCATGTATGCCGCTTTCTGTGACCACAATCCTATCTTCGGGAATCTGCTTCAATAAGTTAAAGGTGTTGTCGAGTGATACTTCGAAAGAGTGAAGGTCCCGATTATTAATGCCGATTAAGCGAGTTTCCAGCGTTAAGGCATCTTTAAGCTCTGCTTCATTATGAACTTCGACCAAAACATCCAGGCCGATTTCATGGGCGATGCCACTTAACTCCTGCATTTGATCTTTTGTTAGGCAAGCGGCAATCAGTAGCACGCAATCAGCATTCACAACGCGGCTTTCGTAGATCTGATAAGGCGCGACCATAAAATCCTTACGGATAATCGGCAAGGCGCTCGCAGCACGTGCTTGTTGCAAATAGTCCTCATGGCCTTGGAAAAAATCACGGTCAGTAAGTACCGATAAACAGGCTGCACCGGCCTTCTCATAACTTTCGGCAATGGCGGCAGGTACAAAGTCCTCTCGAATAATTCCTTTGCTTGGTGATGCCTTCTTGATCTCGGCAATAATGGCAGGCAAATTGTTCGCGTTCTTGGATTCTATCGCCCGCACAAAGCCGCGGGTCTCATCCCGATCGAAGGCTTGTGCCTTGCAGTCGGCTAGCTTTAGCGTGCTTTGTCTTTCCTCAATTTCCTGCCACTTGCGTGCGACAATCTTTCGCAGAATGGTTGGAGTTTTATCGCTGGCTGAATCTGGGCCAAAAGAAACGTCTGACATAATGAATCCGGTATATAAAGTTATTCTGCAAATACGCGCGTAAAGCTCGCCAAGTCATTTAATTTAGCTAAAGCTACGCCAGAACCAATGGAATCGGATGCCAGCTCAACGCCTTCAGCCAAACTACTAGCCAGGTCAGAAGCATAGATCGCTGCACCGGCATTTAAAGTAATAATTGAGCGTGCTTTTTGCGCAGCCTCGCTTTGTTCCTTTCCTAAAGCTGCTTTTATCAAGTTTAGGCTTTGTTCTGCACTATCGACACCCAAGCCATCAAGTGAAGCTCGCGCCAGGTCAAAGTCTTCTGGTTTGATGGTGTATTCACTGACTACGCCATCCTTGAGTTCAGCGACATGGCTGTCGCCGGAAATAGTGATCTCATCGAGGCCGTCACTCGCGTGGACGATGAGTACATGCTCGCTACCCAGACGTTTTAATACTTCAGCCATAGGCTTACACAAAGCACTATTGAATACGCCGATCACTTGCTTACCAACGTTAGCAGGGTTAGTCATGGGGCCAAGCATATTGAAGATGGTACGAATAGCCATCTGCTTCCGGGGGCCAATAGCATGCTTCATAGCGCTATGGTGAGCTGGTGCAAACATAAAACCAACACCAATTTCCTCAATACAACGCTGTACTTGCTCGGGGCTTAAAGACAAATTAATGCCTGCAGCTTCGAGTACATCAGCACTGCCAGTGCTGCTAGAAACGCTACGGTTACCATGCTTTGCTACCTTGCCACCCGCTGCAGCTACCACAAATGCACTGGCTGTCGAGACGTTAAACAAGTTAGCACCATCGCCGCCGGTGCCACAGGTATCTACCAAGTGTTCGCCGCTGATATCTACTTTAGTAGAGAGCTCTCGCATCACCTGAGCAGCGCCGGTAATTTCATCAATGCTTTCGCCTTTCATGCGCAAAGCAACTAGGAAACCGCCAATTTGAGCTTCTGTCGCTTGGCCTGTCATAATCTGTTGCATGACAGACTGCATTTCATCGGTTGCTAGGTCGGTGTTTTCAACGACTTTTGCCAGAGCTTGAGTAATATCCATGCGTATACCTATTTTTATTCGCTTATCGTTTTATCTTATCGGTCTAAGAAATTCTTAAGTAAGTCATGACCGTGTTCACTTAGAATTGACTCAGGGTGGAATTGAACCCCTTCAATATCAAGTTCCTTGTGGCGAACACCCATGATCTCTTCGACACTACCGTCATCGTTTTCAGTCCATGCCGTGATTTCCAGGCAATCAGGTAGCGTATCTTTACAAATAACCAGTGAGTGGTAACGGGTTGCGGTGAAAGGGTTAGTCAATCCCTTAAATACGCCCCTATCGTTATGATGCATGGCTGAAGTCTTACCGTGCATCACCTGCCCGGCACGAATGATATTTCCGCCAAAAGCCTGGCCAATACTTTGGTGACCCAAACAAATACCAAGAATTGGAAGCTTGCCTTTAAAGTGCTCAATGGCAGCCAGTGATACACCGGCTTCGTTTGGCGTACAGGGGCCAGGTGAAATCACAATTTTACTAGGTTTTAGCGCTTCAATTTCTTCGATGGTAATTTCATCGTTACGGTAAACATGAACATCGGCACCGAGTTCGCCCAAGTACTGAACAACGTTGTAGGTAAACGAGTCGTAGTTATCAATCATTAATAGCATTGTTTTTCTCCTTACCCGTCTAAGCCTTGAGTTGCCATTGCCACCGCTCTGAATACAGCGCGCCCTTTATTCATGGTTTCATCCCACTCACTTTGCGGTACCGAGT
The DNA here is from genome assembly GCF_001635675.1 of Oleiphilus sp. HI0061. Taxonomy (NCBI): domain Bacteria; kingdom Pseudomonadati; phylum Pseudomonadota; class Gammaproteobacteria; order Oceanospirillales; family Oleiphilaceae; genus Oleiphilus; species Oleiphilus sp. HI0061. The sequence goes on from NZ_LWFE01001034.1 coordinate 8,150, forward strand.
CTGCAACGACTCCCGCACCGGCTTGAATATGCAATACCTGGTCTTTTATGACCGCGGTGCGAATGGCAATCGCCGTGTCCATATTGCCATTCCATGAGAGGTAACCAACAGCGCCGCCATAAACGCCCCGCTTAACCGGCTCAAGCTCATCGATGATTTCCATCGCACGAATTTTCGGGGCACCACTTAGAGTACCGGCAGGGAAAGTCGCGCGTAATACATCAATCGGACTGGTATCGGGTTTTAGCTTGCCGGTCACGTTCGAGACAATGTGCATAACATGAGAGTAGCGCTCTATCACCATTTTATCGGTGAGCTCTACACTGCCAATTTCACTAACGCGGCCAGCATCATTTCGTCCTAAATCGATTAGCATCAAATGCTCGGCGCATTCTTTAGGATCTGCGAGTAGGTCTTTCTCTAAGGCTAAGTCTTCTTCTTCATTCATGCCGCGCTTGCGAGTACCAGCAATCGGCCGAACAGTAACTTCACCCTCTTCTACGCGCGCAAGTATTTCAGGTGATGAGCCGACAATATGAAACTCGCCCAAGTTCAAAAAGTACATATAGGGAGAAGGATTCAAACAGCGTAAGGAGCGATACAGATTCAAAGGCTCAGCAGTAAACGGAATCGACATGCGCTGTGAAATCACCGTTTGCATCACGTCACCAGAGAG
>NZ_LWFE01001035.1:0-3988 GCF_001635675.1 Oleiphilus sp. HI0061
GTCATTGCTTTAAGGTACGTCGATATAAACTACGAAGTAACAAAGTACAATGGTAGCTCAGTAGACTCAGGCCCTGATTCTGACGGTAGCCACATTGGTTTATATATCTACTTTCTTTTCTAGCAGTCAAAGTTTCCGTGAGTTCAGCGGATATCAAAGGGCCTTTGAGGCCCTTTTTTTCGTCCTACATTTAGCAAGCCAACACATCTTGATCTCTTACATAGCTGCTGTAAGATGAGCAGCAATATTTTCATATAATCATTAGTTCTCGGTAAAAATACCCCCATGGACGTATCCCATATTCTTGACGGTTTGAATGACGCACAACGCAGTGCTGTTGCTGCACCTATGCAAAACTTATTGGTTCTTGCTGGAGCCGGAAGTGGCAAAACCCGAGTATTGGTACACCGAATTGCCTGGTTGATGGAAATTGAACGCTTAAGCCCTTCTTCAATTATGGCAGTGACCTTCACTAACAAAGCTGCCAAGGAAATGAGGGGCCGTATCGAGCAATTGTTGGACCTGCCTGCACGAAACCTTTGGTTTGGTACTTTCCATGGCATTGCTCACCGTTTTCTGCGCGCACATTCCAAAGAAGCAAATCTTCCGGATAACTTCCAGATCCTCGACTCCGACGACCAGCTTCGGATCGTAAAGCGAATCATGCGTGAAATGAACATCGATGAGTCGCGATGGCCGCCTAAGCAAGTTCAGTCTTTTATCAACAGTAAAAAAGATGAAGGCGTTCGCGCCGCTTATTTACCGCCGACTCATTCCCAGTTCGATCAAGTAATGGCAACGCTCTACCAACGTTATGAAGAGCAATGCCAACAGTCCGGCATGGTCGACTTCGGTGAGCTCTTACTTCGCTCTCATGAAATATGGCTGAACAACCCAGCCCTGCTTGCTCATTATCAAGATCGCTTTCGCTATATTCTGGTCGACGAATTTCAAGATACTAACACCATTCAATATGCCTGGCTTCGCGTACTCGCAGGCAACCGAATCCCCATTATGGTAGTGGGCGATGATGACCAATCTATATACGGCTGGCGTGGCGCGAAGATAGAGAACATTCAACAGTTCCAAAACGACTTTGCCCAGCCTTTAGTTATTAAGCTGGAACAAAACTATCGATCGACCTGCACTATCCTGAACGCGGCCAATGCTTTGATCTCAAACAATAGCGGACGTTTAGGAAAAGAGCTATGGACTGATGGCAGTGAAGGTGAACCGATAGACCTTTATGCCGCGTTCAACGAACAAGACGAAGGCAACTATATTGCTGACCGCATCAATGCTTGGGTGAACCAAGGCCAGCTACGTTCACAATGCGCTATTCTCTACCGCTCCAATGCACAGTCGCGTGTCATTGAAGAATTTTTAATTCGCCAGGCTGTCCCTTATCGAATTTATGGCGGCCTACGCTTCTACGATCGTCAAGAGATTCGTAATGCCCTCGCCTACTTACGTTTGGTTTATTATCGACACGATGATGCCGCCTTCGAACGAGTGGTAAACGTACCAACTCGTGGTGTTGGCAATAAGACCCTTAGCGATATTCGTGAACACGCTCGAGATCAGGGAGTGTCTCTCTGGCAGGCCTGCGTCGAACGTTTGCAGCTAGGCCTGATTAAAGGCAAGGCCAATGGCTCTCTGAATGCCTTTATCGATATGATAGATGAACTTAGTGCAGAACAAGACGAGCTAAACTTATTCCAACTCACCGAAAGAGCTATCGGGCAATCGCAGCTTAAAGAGTTTCATGCGAAAGAAAAGGGTGAAAAAGGCCAGGCCCGCATTGAAAACCTCAATGAGCTTTTATCGGCAACCAAAGATTTCGAAGCTGAAGATGACGAGCTAAGCCCATTAGCTAGCTTTATTGCCCAGGCAGCCTTGGATGCAGGCGAGCAACAAGCCGAAGAACATCAGGACTGCGTGCAACTAATGACGCTTCACTCTGCAAAAGGCCTGGAGTTCCCTTTCGTGATTCTGGCAGGGATGGAAGAAGGTCTATTCCCGCACCAGATGTCAATGGAAGAGCCTGGAAGGTTAGAAGAAGAACGCCGACTCTGTTATGTCGGAGTCACTCGCGCAATGGAGAAGCTAGTGCTCACCTATGCCGAGTCACGACGCCTGTATGGCCAAGAGAAGTTCAACCCCATGTCTCGTTTTGTACGAGAGATACCACCAGGGCTAATACAAGAAGTTCGCATAAAAAATAGTGTTTCTACACCGGTCTCCTTCAGCCAATCTTCAAGCAGCGATATGCAAGTTGGCGATTCGCAATTCCAACTAGGTCAAGTTGTTCGGCATGGCAAGTTTGGTGAAGGCACTGTACTCAATTATGAAGGCCAAGGTGCCCATGCACGTATTCAAGTTAACTTCCCAGAAGCTGGCAGTAAGTGGCTAGTTCTATCTTATGCAAAGCTTGAAGCCGTCTAGCCTTTTTTGGTGGTGACTGGAACTTGTGCATAGTAAGCAAAACGCTATTTATCAGCTACTATTAAAGAGTTTCCAGTATTATTTAATAGGACCTTTGATCACATGGCGTCGCCAGAAGAGTTACAACTAGAACAAAAATCTCGTGCACTTCAACTAAAAGAAGATGCACTAAACCGCCAAGCGACCCAGCAGCAGAAAACTGAAGAACGCATTAAAGCGCACCAAGATAGCGTTGCCAAAAAAGAGCGCGCTAACCAGTTAAAAACTCAAGACCTAATAAAACGCGAACGTAAACTTAAAGAAGACAATACACTTCTCCAACATGAGAGAGAAGCATTTAACACGGCACAGCAGGCAGCTGAGTCTCGCCGCCAACCCGCGATGATTATTCTGCCGATTATGCTTATCGCTTGTATTATTGGCGGCTATTTTGCCTACGAGCAACTTGCCAAGAAGCAGCTTCACTACAACCAAATAGCCTCCGCCTCAAAGAATATTGATAAACTCGCAAATATTCTCAGTTTGACTCAGGATGAGGTGCTTACCCAAACCACTGCCTTAGCCAGTAAAAAAACTGAACTGGATAAAACCAAAGGTATGCTGTTGGAGCTAAAACAAAGCACCGACCAACTTCGAAGAGAAATACAGCTACTTAAAGGCGACCAGGAAACTAGCGCCTCGGAGAAAGCATCCCTAGTGGAGTCAGCTGATAACCTTGCACAACAACTCAGTGAACTCAAAAACCAGTTAGAAGATAAATACTTAACCATCGATATTATCGAGGCACTGGTTGATTATCAGGAAGATCACCTTGAAAACGTAAAAGGCGAACTCGCAACAAAACAAGAACTCTTAGCCAAGCATGAAGATTCGCTGAGTGAACAACAAACTCAAAGAATGAAGCTCGAGCAAGCACTGAATGAAAAAGACAGCCAACTCAAAGAAAAGAGCCAGAGCTTACAAACGGCCCAAGAGGAACTTGATCAGGCTCAGCGTCAGTTAACTGAAGCCCAACAAAAATTGAATGCTTTTACCGAAGCCATTAAAGCACCTGAAGCACCTCAAAAATAAAGATTCTATCTCTAAAAAAGGGTCTGCCTTATCTGTAGGCAGACCCTTCCACGGCTCGCTGGCTGGTTAGCACCCTCGGCCTACGGCGCTAGCCTTTCGATCGACCAACTATCATCATGCAAACGCGTATATTGGAAACGATCATGAAGTCGATTTTCACGTCCTTGCCAAAATTCGATTCGAGCCGGCACTATGCGATAGCCGCCCCATGACGAAGGTAAAGGAATCGAACCGGATTTAAATTTCTCTGCCGCTTCACGATACTTTTGTTCTAGAAAAGAACGAGACTCGATCACTTCGCTCTGATCACTACACCAAGCACCAATCTGACTGCCACGCGGCCTGGTTGCAAAATATTTCAAGGAAGCGGCACTGGATATCTTTTCACAACGTCCTTCCACCTTCACCTGACGGTTCAGTGGTAACCAGGGGAACAACATCGCTACTTGAGGGTAGGCTTTAATCTGCTGAG
>NZ_LWFE01001036.1:0-25052 GCF_001635675.1 Oleiphilus sp. HI0061
TGACACAATGGTTCATACTGTTGAAAAAATGGCGAGTGAAGTGTTTATTCCGCTAACGGTTGGTGGTGGAATCCGAAAAGTTGAAGATATCCGCTGTATGTTGAATGCCGGCGCGGATAAGGTTGCGATCAATACAGCGGCAGTATTTAACCCAGAGTTTGTTCGTGAAGCTGCCGAGAAATTTGGCAGCCAATGTATTGTCGTCGCAATTGATGCGAAGAAGGTGAGTGCAGAGGGTGAAGAAGGTCGATGGGAAATCTTTACTCATGGTGGTCGTAAGCCTACAGGCTTGGATGCAATCGAATGGGCCAAGAAAATGGCTGATTACGGTGCTGGTGAAATATTACTAACCAGTATGGATCAGGACGGTATGAAAAACGGCTTCGACTTAGGCGTCACTAGGGCGATTACCGATGCTGTGTCTATTCCGGTTATAGCATCTGGCGGTGTGGGGAATTTACAGCACTTGGCAGATGGAGTTTTGGAAGGTGGCGCCGATGCTGTTCTGGCAGCAAGTATTTTTCATTTTGGAGAGTACAGCGTTCAAGAAGCCAAGGCACATATGGCCGATTGTGGTATTGAAATGCGCCTGTAGGTCTTAAGCGCGAGAAAGTTGTCTATTGTAGGCAGAGGGTTCAGGCGCACGATCAATTTCGTGCTAGCCCTCATGCGAGCCGTGGAAGGCGCTGCCTACAAAGCTTTTTAAATTCTATGCAACCTGATTAGATTCAGACTTGCTCTCAGGCTGGCAGTTGATCAGCATTAATGGTGCTTCGTTACCGTCTCTAAGAAAGCCTTCCACCACAAAGTCATCATTTTTACTTCTCATGATTCCATCTGCAGAGTCATCTCGACAAAATACTTTTTTGTTAAAGGTGACGATGTCGTTGATATTATCAAGACGTAAGGCTGTTACTTTGCCGCCAGTGCGCTCTACAAAAAGAATGATAGGACGGATGCTCGATAAGGCTCGCTCTTTGGTTAAATGGAACAGGTGGATCAATTCTGATAGCGTGGTTTGTCTTTCGGTGTTCAGAATCTTCATTGCTTCGTCGTGATCAGTCTGATTTAAGTTGAGTAAGGTTTCAGCTAAACCGTGTAACTTTTTATGGGGTTCATCAAAGCGCAGGAGGGCTTCTTTAAGCTCTTCAATATCTGTTTCGAACTGGTTGTACCACATGCCAAAAGCGCATTTGTTAGGGTCAAGCGCTTTAGTAAAGGGCGTGTTGTTTTTAAGTGATGACTCTAGTGCATCAAGCCAATCTCTATGTTGCTGCTCCATTTCGTTCAGTTTGGCAACCAGGTTGTTCATTAGGGTCTGGTGATTTTCAGAACCAATAAGCTGATTAAAATCGTACAGCTGAACAGTGTTGTTCTGGAAGGTAATCACTTCGTGATTAAACTCATCAAGCTCATTTACCTGAAGGTTTCTTTTCACGTCTTTCTCAATATAAAGTACTTGTTCCAGAGGGATGGCAAATGCGGCGTCAGCCGTCATAAAGGTAATCGCAGCAAGAGTGCCGTCGTGAAATAAGCTGTCTATATTTTTGCCGGACATGGTGATAAACCTCGGGTTTGAAATGTGTTCGCTATAATCCTTGAAAGTGCGGAGGCACCGCGCATATTTAGTATAGACCTGATAGAAAATCTGACCAGTAAAGATCGACTAAATTAATTATCACGAAAAATAACTGTTTATGGATCGGTAGGAAGAATTTATAGGGTGTCTTGATATTCTTGCGGAATTCTTTGCGGGCTGTAGTTTGCGTGCTTTAAGGTGTCTGACGTGGATGATTTACTTTGTGCTAGTCGAGGAACTTTGTTTCTTGCAGCAAAGATGTTTTGCATGCTCTGTCCAGGGTTTTGTATTTGCCAGATAGCGCTAGCAGAAGCGATACTGATACCTTTTTCGTCAAGCTTTGTCAGAGCCCAGCTCAAGTATTCAACTGTGACTTTGTGAGGGTGGGCGATTGCTATGGCTGTGCCATTCTTCTTTGCTAGTTCGACTAGCTTGATAAACTGAGCTTGAACAAATTTTCGGGTTTGAAAATGGTCAAGAAAAACATCCCGGCTTATGTTAGGGATTTGGTGCGCTGCGGCAATTTTGGCGGCAACCGAGTTGGCAGAGGTGCGACTATCCAAGAAAAAGAAGGGGTGCTGTTTAACCGTTTCCATTACCCACTCCATAACCTTGTTTTGAGTTGTCAACTGACTGCCCATATGGTTATTCAGGCCTACCATATGCGGAATCGAGATAAAGCTTTTTCGCAAGGTTTGCTTAATTTGCATCTCACTCATGCTTTCGGTTAAACCGCCCTTACCGAGCTTAATCCCAAGCTTATTTTGCATGGGCGAGTGGAGCATGATTTCCTTGCCATTCTCTTTAGCTCTTTCGATTAGGGCTCGTGTATGGCGTCTTTCTGGTAGAAAAGACAAAGTAAGGGGGTAGGGTAGGTCAATTAATCGGGAGCCGTTCTCCAGGTGATTCCCCATATCGTCAATGACGATCGCGATGGTCGGTTGCTGCTTTAGTTCTGCAGCAACGGGAAAAGCAAGCACGACAGTAGTCAGGATAAAGGTGACTACTGTACTGAGCTTGAGGAGATAGTTACTCACCTTGTGGCGTGCCTTCTTCAGCTAGGTTTTCAGCCTCAGTTTGGCTCTCTGGTGTTTTGACGGAAGAGTTCTTTTGCTTAACTTTTAGAATATCCAAAGCCTTTAGCAAACTTAAAGCTTCCTGAAGCTGGAAGTCTTTTTCCAGCATGGATTGTTGACGAGAAACTTCTGAGTCTTCGCTTTCTTCTTTGCTGGATTCATTCTTATTTTGGTTGCCGTTACTTAAGTGACCGGCTAGATCAGACTCTCGATAAAAGGCTTTGGTTTTTTCTTCACTCAACTTGGCTCGGTTAACTTCTATATCGGGCTCGATACCTTGCGCCTGAATCGAGCGGCCATTAGGGGTATAGTAGCGGGCCGTTGTTAGCTTAAGCCCATATTCAGCATCAAGAGCCATGACGTTCTGTACAGAGCCTTTGCCGAAGCTCTGTGTTCCCATTATGACTGCCCGATTGTGATCTTGAAGTGCTCCGGCCAAGATTTCAGAAGCTGATGCGGAGCCTCCATCAATAAGAACGATAATGGGTATGCCATTAGCATCGTCACCAGGTGTCGCGTTAAAGCTTAAATCGGCTTCGCTAGCACGGCCTTTTGTATAAACGATGAGACCTTCTTCAATCAACTGGTCGGCAACTTCTACTGAAGCACGAAGTACGCCTCCAGGGTTGTTTCTTAAGTCAATAACTAAGCCTGCAAGTTCTTCAGTTTCATCTTGAAGCTTTTTAAGGCCTTTGGCGAAGTCGCTACCAGTTTGTGCCTGAAATTGAGTGATACGGATGTAGCCGTACTGCTCATCAAGTACTAGCGTTTTGACGCTGGTTACTTGAATAATGTCACGTACGACTTTTATTTCTAATGGCTCGCGCTCGCCTTCACGGACGATGGTCAATGTAATCGGCTCACCCGCTTCACCACGCATCGTGTCAACAGCTTGATCAAGACTCATTCCTTTTACGGGTGTTTCATCTAATTTGATAATTAAATCGCCAGCCTCAATGCCTGCTTTCTGAGCGGGGGTATCATCAATCGGCGCAATAACTTTTACAAAGCCATTCTCCATACCTACCTCTATACCCAAGCCGCCAAATGTGCCTGAAGTGTTCTCTTGCAGGTCTGAAAATGCGCTTGGCTCAAGATAAGCTGAGTGTGGGTCAAGCCCTGACAACATGCCACGAATCGCATATTTTAGCAGGGTAGCGTCATCTATTTCTTCGACGTAGGCATTCTTAATTTTGCCAAATACATTGGTAAACTTTCGCAGCTCATTTAAAGGTAAGGGGGCAGTCGCTTGTTCCGAAGCTAAATTAGTATCTTGTATACCAGCACTTTCAGTTTGCTGGGAAAGTGCGGGCTGACTGAAAGATAAGCACCCAGCCAGAATAGCGCTGTAAGTGCAGATGCGTTTGCGGCGTGATGTCATTAAAGGTAAGGAACGAGAAACTAATTTCATTAAGTGGGTCCTGAAGAATTTATTTTCGTAGCCATCGGCTAGGATTTAAAGGCTTTCCGTCTTTTCTAATTTCAAAGTATAGCCCTGTTTCACTTTTTGCATTACTTTGCCCTGCATAGGCGAGAACTTCACCTGCTCTAACCCAGTCTCCGGTATCTTTTGCAAGGCTCTTATTGTTACCGTACAAACTCATGTAATTATTACCATGATCGATAATAATGAGCAAACCAAAGCCACGTATCCAGTTAGAAAATATAACTCTTCCAGAATGGATGGCTTGAACTTCCTGGTTGTTTTTTGTCTCAATATGAATGCCATTGAGCTTTAGCTTACCCTGAGCAATTCGACTACCAAAGCGCCCAATGACTTTACCTTTCGCAGGCCACGGAAGCTTGGTTTTTTGTTTGCTAAACGGAGCGGCGTCGTCAGGGAGGGGGATGTTGGCAATGGCTTGCTCTAATTCGTTCAGAAGCTTCTCTAGGCGCGCTTGGTCTTTGCGCATTTTTTCAAGACGCTGCGTGTTATTTTTTATATTGGCCTTGAGTTTTGCGAGTACCTGTTTACGAGCTGCTTGTTCTTTTTTCAGCTCTAAGCGCTGTTGTTGTTGAAGCTTATGCTGTTCGTGCAGTTTATTTTTCTTAACAAGTATTTTTTTCTCGGTATTTTTTATGATGTTAAGAATGTCTTGTACCTCGGAAATTTTTTCACTACGCGCTTCATTAATATAGGCAAAGAAACGCATATCCTTAGCAAGTTCCTGGGGGTTATTAGAGTTTAAAAGAAGTTTGGTTTGAGATTGTTCCCCGTGCAGGTACGCACGTTGTAATTGCTTTATTAAGAACGACTGCTGTTTTTTTAGCGCCTTTGTTTGTTGAGAGTGGTCTTTTTCCAGCTTTTTAAGCTCTTTGGTTTGCTTCGTTATATTTGCTTTGCTGGTACGAATTGACTTGCTTAGCTTGCTGATAGCTTTTTCTTGCTTCTCCAGTGCTTTTGAAAGCCCGGTTTTTTCAGTATTAGCGCGATTCAGCCAGCGATTGATTTTGGTGATGCTGGATTTAAGTTGAGCGAGTTCACGCTCAGAGTGTTCTTGAGAAACTTCTGCAAGACTTGGGTTTGCTACGAGTGAAGCTAACAAACAGAATGTAAGCAGAAGGTATTTCATCGATTAGTGAGGAGCCTTGAGAGCATGTTGATAATTAATACTAGCATGCATATTAAGTTAATCGACCAAGACATTAGAGGGTTCCTACAATCCACGAAGAGCATAAGAATACTCTAGTGCTCTTCTTAAAGGATTGATTATTATACACTGAGGCTATTGCAGACTATTTTCCGATTAGTGACATTCCCGTCATTTCTGAAGGGATATCGATAGACATCAAATCGAGCAAGGAGGGTGCGATATCGCTTAATTTACCACCGTCTTTGAGTGAAATGTCTTTATCACCTAAATATATCAGTGGTACGGGCAATGTGGTGTGAGCGGTGTGTGCCTGTCCTGAATTGGGATCAAGCATTTGCTCTGCGTTACCATGGTCTGCGGTAATCAAACATTGGGCCTTACTTTCTTCAAGTGCGGTTGCCACACGTTCCAGGCAGCTATCGAGGCATTCTGCTGCTTTGACAGCGGCTTCGAGTTTTCCTGTGTGGCCAACCATATCGCCGTTAGCAAAGTTGCAGACAATCAAATCATATTCTTGACTCTTAATCGCTTCGACCAGCTTGTCAGTAACTTCAGGAGCGCTCATTTCAGGTTTTAGGTCGTAGGTTGCTACATCTGGAGAAGGGATGAGTTCGCGAGTTTCGCCTTTAAATAATGCTTCCCGGCCACCACTGAAGAAAAAGGTGACGTGGGCATATTTTTCGGTTTCAGCAATTCGAAGTTGGGTTTTATCCAGCGTCTCCATGTATTCACCCAAGCAATTGGGTAGGTCCATTGGAGGGTAGGCACAGCTAGTTGCAATGTCTGCAGAATATTCCGTTAGCATGACAAAGTCGGCAAGCTTAGGTGCCTTGGATTTCTCAAAACCTTCGAAATTTGTATCAACAAAGCTTCGGGTTAATTCGCGTGCTCTGTCTGCTCGGAAGTTCATAAAGATAACCGCATCGCCGTCATTGATCTGGCCAGAGTTCGCATCTCCAATGGCTGTGGCTGAAACAAACTCGTCGTTTTCGTCACGCTGATATGCCGCTTCAAGTGCTTGAGTAGGCGTTTCGTAACGATAATCAGACTGTCCTTCAGTTAAAAGGTCATAAGCTAGTTTTACACGATCCCAGCGATTATCTCTATCCATCGCGTAGTAACGGCCGACCATGCTAGCGATTCTACCAATACCTAGATCAGAAAGTTGCTTTTCCACAGCTTCTAGAGAGGGCTGTGCACTGCGCGGAGGTGTATCTCGGCCATCGAGGAATGCGTGAACGTAAACTTCTTTGGCGCCTTTTGTTGCCGCTACTTTAATGGCTGCCTGGATGTGGTCGATATGACTGTGAACACCACCCGGAGACATTAACCCCATAAGATGGATTGCTTTGCCGCTTTCTACTGCGCTGTTTATAGCTTTGCAGATGGCTTCGTTATTTTCGAATGTTCCTTCGTCAATATCCTTGGTGATACGGGTGTAGTTTTGGTAGACGATTCTTCCGGCACCGAGGTTCATATGACCCACTTCAGAATTTCCCATTTGCCCATCAGGTAGGCCCACGGCCATGCCAGAGGTTTGAATCAGGCTATGAGGACGCTCTTGCCAAATTTTATCCCAAAAAGGTGTGCTGGCTTGACGAATAGCATTTGCATCGGTTTCTTCACGGTGGCCCCAGCCATCGAGAATGATTAGTGCGGTGGTCTGTTTACCCATATTAACGTACTACCTAATGTAAAGTTTTAAACGGCGCGCAGTGAACCTCGTGAAATTACTCTCATACAAGGTTCCAATAGTGACGCGGATTTTACCGTTATTTTGGACGGTTGGCGACCTAGAGTGTCAGAATTAATTAGTGTGTCGTTGTTTAGTTGTTCTCGCTGCATTAGGTTCTAGCTATTGAGGTGCCAGGAGGGGCGTGTGTATAATGCGACTCCTTTTGCGTGAGGCTATGGAGTAGAGCGAGTGAAACAAGATTTACTGGCGCTACTCAGGGCAGAGCTTCTACTTTATCTGGCAATTTAGCCGGTTTTACTGTTGTGGACTGAGTAATGGATCGTTTATTTGAATTTATTGGTAATCATATTGAGCTTTCAGGTTTGTTTGTCGCGTTGTTGGCTGCACTATGGTTTACCGAGAGATCGCGTTCTGGAAGAGCCGTTAGTCCTCAAGAGGCGACGCTTTTACTAAATAAAGATCAGGCTGTGATCGTTGACTTACGTGACAAGAAAGACTTCTCTGAAGGTAAAATTACAGGTGCCTTGCATATTCCTTTTGCAAACTTGAAAGAGCGATCGACTGAGCTGGAAAAATATAAGGATAAGCAAATTATCCTGGTAGATAAAATGGGTCAGCACTCTGGAATGGCGGGTAAGACTTTGCAGGCAGAAGGTTTTGAGAATGTCTGCCGTATGAGTGGTGGTATTGCTGAGTGGAAAAATAGCAATATGCCTCTGGTTCGTAAATAAACACAATAGCTAAGAGTCAATAAAATGGTCGTAATGTATTCTTCAAAATTCTGCCCGTTTTGCTTTCGTGCTAAAGCGCTTCTTCAAAAAAAGAAAGTAAACTTTGATGAAATTCTAGTGGATGCAGATCCATCTATCAGGCAAAAGATGATGAAAGAATCTGGCCAGCATACAGTGCCACAAATCTGGATTGGAACAACTCACGTAGGTGGCTGTGACGACTTATTTGCTTTAGAGGCAAAGGGTGAGCTAGACGCTTTATTGGAGACCTTATAGCTTATAAGGTTATTCCTATCGCAAAAACTAAAAAAAGAGCTTGATAGGCTCGCATTTTTAACTAGCACCGCCTAGTATTTAACTTTTGGCTCGTCAGCTTAAGTTTTACGAGCTGTTATCAAATTATCAAGAATTAGGATCCATCATGTCAGAGAATGAAACGCCTGAAGTTGGCGCTCAAGAGGAACAGCAGCCACAAGTCAACTTTGCCCTACAGCGCATCTATGTAAAAGATATTTCCTTTGAGTCACCGAACTCACCCATGGTTTTCCAGAAACAATGGAAGCCAGAAGTGAAAATGGATCTCAATACTAAAAATGCTGGTTTAGGTGAAGATCACTATGAAATAGTTGTTTCAGCTACTTTTACCGTTTCAGTCGAAGGTATGACGGCTTACATTGTTGAAGTTCAGCAAGCGGGCATCTTTAAGCTTGAAGGTCTAGAAGGTATTCAATTGGCACAAGCGCTAAATGCGTTTTGCCCAAATCTTCTATTCCCTTACATGCGTGAAACTATTGACACAGTTGTCGTTAAAGGTAGCTTCCCGGCAATGATGGTTGCACCGGTTAACTTCGATGCTATCTTTGCTCAAGCTGTAATGAAGAAGCAAAAAGAAGCGCAAGAAGCGGCTGAGAAAAAAGCGGGTAGTGAGTCTACTCACTAAGCCTCTTGTTATGAAAGAAGAAAGCAGTGCTATGTCGCACTGCTTTTTTGTTTGAGCGCATTTTTTTGTTATTTCTATTTTCCCTATTTGGTTGATATTAAATATATGTTCCATATCGCACTCTATGAACCTCAGATCGCCCCCAATACAGGTAATATAATTCGTCTGGTTGCGAACAACGGTTGTTATCTTCATTTAATCGAGCCATTGGGGTTTGATCTAGAAGAAAAGAAACTTCGACGTGCGGGTCTGGACTATCGAGATATGGCAAACGTAACGCGCCATAAGGACTATGCTTCTTTTCTTGAGGCTGTTGAAGGGCGGCGAATTATTGCATGTACAACTAAGGGGAGTGGGCCTCATGATCAGCTCACTTACCAGGAAGGTGACGTATTATTGTTTGGTTCTGAAACGGCAGGGCTGCCCGATTCAGTTTTAGCGAGTATTCAGTCAGAACACAGAATCCGCATTCCAATGATGGTCGATAGCAGAAGCCTAAACTTGTCCAATGCAGTGGCAATCATAAGTTATGAGGCTTGGCGTCAGTGCGGATTTAAAAATGCTCAGCTAGTGGGCGAGTTTTCTCCTTCATAAGTGCTTTTTATCTGCTTTATTTTTTCTTTTCGTAAACGGTCTAGCTGCTCGCCAATTTCTTTCCCTTTGTAGCCCTCGGCAACGATCTCTTTTGTGGTGATTAAGCTGAGAGTGTGTAATATCCGGCTAAAAAGATCTGCTTGTTGGTATTGCGCCTTTTCAAACCCGGTCCTACCTCGTGAGTCTGCCTTGCTGCACAGTAATATTTCTGCAAAGCGCTCAGGGCGTCTAAAGGCGTCGCACTGCTTTAAAACTTTCAGAATGGTTTCACTTCTTAACTCAAAAGCTTTATGGATGTGCGTGTGATATTCACTGCATAAACATGCCAGGTCTCGGTATTCATTCGGTACTCGATTTCGTTCACAGAGCTTCTTTATCGGCTCTAAACCTAGGCGCTCATGGCCATGATGGCTTGGCCATTTTTCAGGGGCGGTACAAGCTTTTCCCAAGTCGTGTGTAAGAGCAGCAAAGCGAACTTGTTTTGATTGGCTTAGTTGACTAGCTTGCTCCAAGGACATGAGAGCGTGGATGCCACAGTCGATTTCTGGGTGGTACTTTTCTGGCTGAGGAATGCCAAATAGCGCATCGATTTCCGGGAATACGACTTTCAGGCAGCCAACTTTTCTAAGTGCTTCAAAATAAATCCAAGGGGACTTTTCACTTAGTGCTCGTTCAGTTTCTTGCCAGATACGCTCAGGGACTAAATGATTTGCCTCACCTTTCAGAACCATTTTGCTCATGAAATCGAGTGTTTCGTCAGCTATTTTAAAGCCGAGGTGATAAAAGCGAGCAGCGAAACGAGCCACGCGTAGAATTCTTAGTGGGTCTTCTGTGAAGGCTGGCGAGACGTGCCTGAGTAGTCTGTTCTTCAGATCGTCTTGACCGCCATACGGATCAATCAGCTCACCGTCTGCGCTCATTGCCATCGCATTAATGCTTAGGTCTCTTCTGATAAGGTCTTGTTCTAAAGTGATTGATTTTGACGTGTCAAAGCTGAAGCCTTGGTAGCCCTGACCGTTTTTACGCTCTGTCCGCGCAAGAGCGTACTCTTCTCTAGTTTTGGGGTGGAGAAATACAGGGAAGTCTTGGCCGACCTGGGTAAAGCCTTGTTTAAGCATCTCGTCTGGGTTGCTACCTACTACGACCCAGTCTTTATCCTTGCTGTTAATTTCGAGCAAAGAGTCACGTACAGCACCACCCACAAGGTAGGTTTTCATCACATTCAAGCCCACGGGAGAGAAAGAGCTAGAATGCTAAACCAAATCCTATCGAACCGCCAGCTTCTACTTCACTCAGCATAAATGCAGCCTCAATATTGAAGTGGCGTGGCTGGTATAAAAAACCAGCTGTTAAGGTGTGATCTTCTTTTGAGGCCTCTTCTGTTTCAGCAATATTGAAGCGCGCACCTGCACGTAAGTGGAAGTCATCTCTCCAGTAATACTCACCACCAAAAGATATGAAGCGGGTATTGCCTTCGAAGGCGAACACTTCATCTTCGTTTAGATCAATATCAAGCGTCATCATATAGTCTTCACGGTAAGTGGCTAAACCCACTTTATAGCGTGCTTGAACTGAAGGCTTGCCTCGAGGTAATTCATCAGTGGGTACGGGAGGGGAGAATGTTGAAATGTCGGTTGGAAACATATTCATTCCAGAAATACCGAATACCCACTCGCCTTCTAGCCACCAACCATCCAGGCCGAATTCTTCACGTAAAAAGTTGTCGGTAAACAGGATTGCTAAGCCTATATCTACGTTCCATTCTAGGTTGCTATCACTAGGTCTGTCAGCCGGAGCGTTATTCACATCGTATTCATCTAGCGGCCTTGAAACTTGAGATGCATTGAACTGAATCAGTTTGGGTGTAAAACCCCACGATATGGGCATGTTATAATCAATAACATTGGTTGTAGCGACGGTTGCGCCCATTTCTTCATAGTCAAATTGAGTGCTTTCAACCGATGAACTTAATAGGTCTTCAATACCTGTGGATTCCGCAAGGCCAGTAGTTTCTACTTGTCTAACAATGTCATCAATAGTTGCTGCATCTTTATTTAGGATGGTGCTTACTTTGCGAATTTCACGGCGAGTGTAGAAATTGATAGTTAGCGGGTCAGTATCCACTAACAAGTTAAAGTTATGCATTTCATCAGAGCGATATGAGCTAAAACTTTTTTCACTTAGAGAGTCTTTTAGAAGTTTAGCGGTATCTCTGGTGTCGCTAATATCTCCGCTGTTAGCGGCGTTGATAAAGTCTTGTTCTATTGGTGAATTTTGATAGTCGAGAACGTCAGAGTTAAAAGACTCTCCGTAAAGCTGTCGCTGGCCACTATTTATTGCAAGATAGATCTTGTCGGGCTTATCGCCTCGGTTGAAGGCAATCAAAGCAGGGTTGTGAGCGGACGCGTTAAACTTTGAAGCTGAAGCAACACCGGTTCCGCCCATAGCCATGGAACGAGGGTCTAAAAATACTTTGTAGCCACTTAGTGCGGTTGAGCTATAAGCGAGACAAACTAAGCAAATGGCAAAGTTTGATAAGCTGAAGGTGGATCTGAAATTCATTATTTCCTTGTTCCTTGAGCGGGTCCTGACTAGTTAACTTATGCTGGCTAACGGTACGGTGACTGTACGTAGCTTGATCCGTAGAGGCAATTTTAACGGAAAGTCGAAAGTGACAACGACGGGCACGTCACGCTTTGTAACATAATGTCCAAATTCGTGGTAATTTTTTTGGCTTAACTGTGCTTATGTATTGAAGTCATTTAATGACTCTGTATTGCCGCCTAACAACCTTATTTGCCGCTTAGAGCTATGAAAACGGCAAGCGCTCTCCTGAATTGCTGCAAATTTTACAGTAATGACTTGGCACAGGATTTTCATAGTGATTATGAAAAACTCAGGTATTTGGCTCTTATTAACGCATTTAAGTATCTGTTGTTCGGGGTGTCTCGATGCGATCTTCGCTCACCATTTACTGGGAACCTAGTTTGATATGCTTGCTTTGAAGAATCTAGTCATTTTTTGTTTACTAACCGCTGCGCTCTGCTTTTCTCCGGCTCATGCCCATAAATATAAAGATAAGAATAGTGTGGGTACGATGAAGAAAGAGGAGAAGGAGCCGATTGAGCCTATTGTAGTCCGTGTTACGGGGTATGGCGCTTATGAAAGAAAGGAGGACTCGGAGTCAGAGTCGAAGCGTTTGATGGCGATAAGGGCCTCAAAGCTTGATGCTTACCGTACCTTGGCCGAAAGGCTTTACGGTATCGGAATCAGTGGTGGTTCCCAGGTTGATGAGTTTGTGATGAAAAGTGATCACTATGCAGCGGCTGTCGATTCTTATGTGCGAGGTGCAAGGGTAGTTTCGATTATTGAGAATAAGGGGCGCGGATTTGAGACTGTGTTGGAAATATTACTGCCAGGCGATTTTCACGACTGTATCAATAAAATGAACAATATCAAGTTCGGTATAGATTGCCACCGGCCACTGCCTATGGCTTCCAGTAGTGAGCCCCGCACTAAGCGTGCTGCATCTCAGTCAATGCAATCTGTATATTTTTTGAAGTGAGGTTGGTATGAAGTATTTTTCCTTCTTGCTCGCTCTAATGTCTTGTTTGCTATCACCAGTAAGTGCTAATGCAGAGTGGATACAAGTCACAGGGCAGGCAGATTTTGATGGTCAACGCTATGATCTGGCGAGAGATCGTGCTCGACAGGATGCGCTTAAGCAAGCTCTGCTTCAGGCGGGTGCCCGAGTAAAGAGTGATCAACGTGTTAGCAATGGAAAGATAAGTAAGGACTACTTTTCAGTTTCGGGTGAAGCGCGTATTCGTAAATCTGTACTACAAGATGAATTTGTTAAAAAAGGCATCTTGAATCTGGTGATGAACTTTGATGTTGAAGAAGTTGCCAGTTGCCCTGATTCCCAAGCAAAAAAATATCGTAAAAAAATCGCGGTGCTGGGGTTTTCGGTTCAGTCTCCTGCTCAACTGAGATTGGGGGGGTTTCATAATATTGAGCGTGGATTGGCCAGTGCACTTAATCAGTCTTTACAGCTGCAAGATAAGTTAGTTGTTTTCGAGCAGAGTGAGTTTTCTTTGCATCAGGATGTGATCAATGCGCCCAGTCACTTCACATCGCAGAGTACACTGACCAAAGCGGCTGATTACGCGAAGCAGGTTGGAGCTCAATTTGTTATCTCAGGTGTGGTGAGAGATCTGTCGCTAGAAGACCCGGAAGCTTTCTCCACATCATATTGGGCGAAACTGAAAAGGATGAGCAATAACGCCAATATCAAACGTCGCTTTGCAATGGAGCTATTTGTTCATGATGGCTATAGTGGTGCGATTATCTGGCAAAGAAGTTTTGCAGTATCTGCGCCGTGGGAAGATGATATTGATGATCTGAGTGGCTTTGGCACTGCAGAGTTCTGGAATGACGAATATGGTCTAGCAGTCGCTCAACTGGTGGATGGTGTTGCTACTTTAGTAGGAGAGCAATTGGAGTGTCAGCCCTTTATTGCACGTATATCAAGAGTTGACGGTAAAACATTACACTTCAATTCGGGTGCAAGCTCCGGTGTTCGCCCTGGAGATAAGTTTTCTTTATATCGTACCTACAATTATTACGACGCAGATATGCTAGCGGGTACTGAACTAACGAATGTCAAGACATCACTCACCGTTTCTCAGGTGCACCCTGGTTTTGCTAGTGGTAGTGTCAGTATGGACCCAGGGCGAATAAATATACAAGAGGATGACTTGCTAATCGCTTGGTAGTTTTTACACCCAGTAAGAGAAAAATATTAGTAGCAGTCCGCCCAAATACCGTTGGATAAAATGCTTTTTGTCCAGCGAGTCGCTCTTCAGTTCTTCGCTGCAGCTCAGGTCGTCACGAAAATTAATTGCCAATTGCTCTCGGCTGGCGGTAAGTTGCAGGCTGTAATCGATTTCCAAATCATGCATTAGGCTGCGGGTGTTGAGGTTACTTGAGCCGATGCAAGCCCAGTCATCAATAATCAAGGTTTTAGAGTGCATGATTCCTGCTTGGTATTCGTAGAGTCGGATGCCAGCTTCAAGTAATGTTGAATAGAAGAACGCAGAGGCCCAAGGAATGAAAAATATATCCGAACGCCCGGGGAGTAATATTCTTACATCAACCCCGCTTTTACTTGCTGTGCATAGGGCGTCTTGCAGTTCGCTATCTGGTACAAAATAAGCGTTCGCTATCCATACCGCATGCTTTGCATTTTTAATTCTCTGTAATAAGTCTTTTCTCTGTTTTCGTCTTAAGCGGCGGCTGAAGTTATAGAGAAAAGGGCTCTCAGGCAAGTACCGAGCGCTGGTGCGACATGAGTGTTTATACCAGCAGGTGTCGAAAGCTAGCCTTACGCTCTGGGTTACTTGTCCAGATATTCTGATTGCTGTGTCACTAAATTGTTGACCGCCAAGGGCCTTGGGTAAATGCGCTTTTGTAATGTTGAAACTGCCAAGAAAAACCAGCTTATCATCAATGAGTACAAGCTTGCGGTGGTCACGATTATTAATATAGCTCAGCAAGTGCCATAACTTAAAAATACCAGCAGCAGGGAAGAGGGATAAAGGCCATAGATCAAAACGCCAAGGTAATGGCCGGTATACTTTTACTTCAGCGCCGCAATTAATGAGCTGTTTGGCAACCTGCTCAAAATTATTACCTGCCCCAACTCCGTCAACCAAAACCCTGACTTGCACTCCTCTTAAAGAAGCGTTTTCAAGAGCTTGAGAGATGGCCTGACCAATAAAATCATTGTTGAAGATATATGACTCAAGTAAAACTTCTTGCTGGGCAAGATCAATTGCTTCGATAAGCTGCTCATAATAACTTTGTGCGTCGACAATGATCGATTCGCTAGTCGAAAGCTGATTGCGTGTCATGGTGTGGTCAGCGTAGCTAATAGATTGATGACACTGATTCTAATACACGGCGCTGAATTAAGGGAGCTTGTAAGGAGGTTTGGAAGCAGAAATATTCGAGAGGGCTTGTTACTAAGTTTTAAAAAAGCTTTGGGTATAAAAAATACCCAAAGCTTTACCACCAGGAGATGGAGTAGGTTAAGCTTATTTAAATCGACGTACGCCAGCTAAACCTAATAGACCAAGACCAAATAGAGCAAGAGTCGCTGGCTCAGATACAGTAGCTGCATCAATATTTGCTACAGAAAGTGACTGCCATGTGCTGCCGCCATCTGTTGTGAAACGACCGCTGCTATAACCGTTGCAGCAGTTTTCTGCCCAGTATAGGTCGATAGTGTGGCTGCCAGCAGAAATACCGGCAGTGCCAGATAGAACGTCAGAATTGTTCCAGTTGTATTGCCACCAAAGGTCATCAGTTCTATTTTCGATTAGGCTACCATCAACATATAGAGCTGCGCCGTAGCCTGCGTCCAAGCCAGCTTCGATTCCCCACGAGCCGCTTATAGCAGATGTTAGTGAGATGCTTAAGTGGCTGATCGTGTTGTTGCCAGAAAAGAAACCACTGAAATCTGAAATATTTAGTGAGTTAATCGCTTAAGTTTGATCAGTCCATGAAGTAATAAAATCCGTGTCGTCTATACCATTAGTGATACTACGAGTGTCAATAGTCATCGTCGTTGCGCTAACGTTTAAGCTCAGCGCTGCTAATACTAAAGTAAGAGCGCTTAGAGTAATTTTTTCATGTGTGTATCCTAGTTGTATTACATTGAATTTGGTGGCTGGTCAGATTAAAGCTATTTATATGCCTGTTTGAAAAAAATTATATAAAACAATATATTGAGTTTGTTTTTGTCTTGTTGTTTTTCATAGGTTGTAAAAAATATCGACACTTATATCTATGTCTGATGTGACCCCATGAAAGGCTTGCTAGCGAATATAGTCTAATTTAGCTAGCAGTTATTTCGGTAATGCTTTGTTCAGGATAAAGAAGCCGAATATACCAGATATCAGCGAACCCACGACGATACCAAGGCGTTCATCAAAGATCATGTTGACTCCGCTTTCTTCAAAGGCAAGTGAGCCAATAAACAAGCTCATTGTAAAGCCAATACCACAGAGTGCCGCTGTGCCATACAGGCTAAGCCAGTTCATGCCAGAAGGTAGTTGGGCTAGTTTAAGTTTAATGGCAAGCCAGCATAAACCGAATATCCCCACTTGCTTACCGACAAACAAGCCTAGCGCGATGCCAACGGGGACGTTATGAAGCATTTGCTCTAAACCTATACCTGATAGATTGATTCCAGCATTGGCGAAGGCGAAGACGGGGAGAATTCCAAAAGCAACGACTGAGTGAAGGTCATGCTCCAGATCTTTAAGCGGCGAGAACGAAGGGTTCTCTCTAGATTTCATAGGAATGAATATCGCTAGAACTACACCTGCAAGTGTCGCATGAACGCCCGATTTAAGCGTTGCAACCCACATAATGATACCGATAAAAATATAAGCACTTTTGGAGATGACATTTCGTTTGTTCATGATAATTAGGAAAGGGATGCAGCCTGCAACGATTATTAACGCGCTTAGCGATAATTTATCCGTGTAAAACAATGCGATGATCAGAATCGCGCCAATATCATCAAAAATTGCTAAAGAGGTAAGGAATATTTTAAGCGAGGTAGGAACTCTGGAACCAAGAAGCGTCAGGGCACCAAGGGCAAAAGCAATATCGGTTGCAGCAGGAATGGCCCAACCACTAAGGGCCTGAGGGTCTTCGTAATTAAAGTAAACATATATAAGTGCAGGAAATAGCATGCCACCCAGTGCGCCGATTCCGGGTAAGACTATATTTCGCTTGTCGGAAAGTTCGCCTTCTAATAGCTCTCTTTTTAGTTCTAATCCGACTAAAAAGAAGAATACCGCCATCAGGCCATCATTAATCCATAGCAGTAATGGCTTCGCGATTTCCAGTGCGCCAATCTTGACTTCTACAGGGGTTGATAGCAGCAATTCATAAATTGAAGATAAGGGCGTATTAGCAAACACTAAGGCAAGGACTGCTGCAAAAATTAGTAATATTCCACCGGCAGACTCAAGCTTAAAAAAGTCAGAGATAAAGTTTTGTGGATGGTTGTTTTGTAAAGAATTCATGATTAGCCTTAGACCTTACTTATGCTTATATCTTAAGTCGTAATTTACTTGGTAGTTACTCAATAGGGCATTTATTACCCAGTTCATCAATGCATACAAATGTGATTCGAGTTTCAAATAAAACTGTATCTTTGTCTTCGCGAGCGTTTCGTACTGAAATAAAATAAGTAATTGAAGAGTTTCCCTGTCGCTCAAGGTCGACCTTAAAACAAATTATTTCGCCACAGTCGATTCGATGTTTGAATTCAACATTATCGAGTGCAACGGTAACGAATCGCAGCCCTGGGTAGTGAAGGGCGGCCGTCATATAGGCGACTTCGTCTATCCACATCAGCAAGTTGCCACCAAACAAGGAGCCTTGGTGGTTCATATGCTCAGGTAATACTAACTTATGATGTTGCATGCTGCGTAAAGCTTTAGTTGCTTCGTGACTCATTGCATCTCCTTAGATAAATCGATAACGTTATATTCTATATATTATTATCGGCTTCACCAATAGATTTCGTAGGAGATATCATGTCAAAAAATATACTTGTAACCGGAGCAAATCGTGGTATTGGCTTGTCTTTCTGTCAGTACTATAAGTTTAAAGGTTACTCGGTGTATGCCGTCTGTCGTGAAGCTAGTGAAGAGTTGTTGTCGTTGGGGTGCCAGATAATCGCAGGAATCGATGTCAGCAAAGCAGAGGATGTGGCTAGACTAGGTGTTGAGCTTCAAGGTGTGAAATTAGACCTTCTTATTAATAACGCCGGAATTCTTCGAGATGAGGTATTGGGGCATATCGACTATGATCAGCTCGAAGAGCAGTTTCGCGTGAATGCATTAGGCCCCTTGCGAGTAACAGAGGCGCTTCTCGGCAATTTGGATAGTGGTGGTAAGGTTGCCATCATCACCAGTAGAATGGGATCCATAGCTGATAATAGCAGTGGCGGTCGCTATGGCTACCGCATGTCTAAGTGTGCCTTAAATATCGCCTCAGTTTCTCTCGCGATGGATCTAGAAGATCAAGGTATTGCTGTCGGAGTCTTCCACCCGGGTCTAGTGGGTACTGAAATGATAGGAGGCTATGGCGACATTACCCCTGATCAAGCTGCTGAGCGTTTAGCTCAGAGAGTAGATGAGTTGAATCTTACGAATACTGGTACGTTCTGGCATTCAAATGGGGATGTTCTGCCTTGGTAGCTAAGTGAGGTTTAACTGACACTTTTTAATCAAACCTCGTGAGGTGGAAATGCAGTTGTTGGGTGATATTCAAAATAAGTTAGAGCGAGATTTTGGCAAGCAGTGGTTGCTGGCCAAAGATGAAATTGAGGCCTTGTTTGTTAAAACAAATTGGCGTGTAACAAATCGAATTGTACGTGCGGCCATCTATGTCGCGGACGGAGACTTCGATGAGTTAAGTCGATCTATAGAGCGTGTCCTATCAGATTATAAAGATCTTTTATGGCAGGCGGAGTATGACCGGGGAGATGATCAGTTAAGGGACTTCAATAAGAGTTTCGGTGAGCTCAATCTTTAGTTTATCGTAGAGCTTGATCTGGTGATTCTCAGTGCTGGTGTCATCTATGAGGGTAAGAAGTAAGGTGTTTCTGGGTAATCAATACCCAGAACGTATTTTTTACTATTACTGCTGAGAGAGCTTTCTAGAGAAACCTAAACCTAGTAAGCCTAGAGCAAGTAAAGCTATGCTGCCTGGCTCGGGAGTCTCAACTGTGTTACCCGTGTTTCTTCCCCAAAGCATAAAGTTAGATAAGCCGCCACCATTTCCGTAGCTTTGATTGTAATCAAACGTGCCAGTTGTTGAGCTTGTTGCAATGGATCATGCGAAGAAGTCAGAAGTGTTATCTTGAGGGTTTCCGCCAACATGCATTGAGATCACTGCTTCATCAAACTGACTCCAAAATGAACTGTGAATGCCCCATATTCCGGTAACGTCGGTGCTTCCCCAAAGAGAACCTGTATTTAAACCGATTCGTAATGGGCCATCAGCTAAGCTTAGGTCAGTACCTTCAAACCCTGCGATGTCAGATACTTTTTCCCAGCTAGGTGTGTCACCATACAGATTGTTGATATCGTTAGTGTGTGGGTTTCCATTACCAGATTCACAGACGGTGGATATGGTTAACTCTGCAGTTCGCCCTTCGCTAGTACAAATCGCTGCAAAAGATTGGCTGGCAAAGCTTAGTAACGCAATACCTGATATTATTTTAAGAGTATTTTTCATGATATTCCCTGTTAATAATTTTACATAAGGGTTTTAACGCATAAATTGTACCAATGATTTGCCTCTGTCTTTAACTACAATTAATTATCATGCTTTTTAAGTGTAAAAAATAAGGTTTTGTTATGGGGGGGTAAACTAATCTGACAGTTAATTGTGTGAATGTGAACTTGCGCATATGTACATTAAGGGTGTGTTTGGCTAAAGCGTCTGGAGGCAAATAAGCCAAATAAGCCAATGATAAAGAGTGCGATATTTGCAGGTTCTTCAATGCGAATAACTTCGGTAACTCGTCCCCATAGTTTTAGGTTTGATAAACCACCTCCACCACCGGCTAGACGCTCGTAGCTGAAACTTCCTGTCGATGCTCCATCGGACAGTTTCCAAGCAAAAAAGTCGGGGTCTCCGCCTCCATTCCCTACGCGCATTGATATTACACCCTCATTGTAAGCATCCCAGAAGGCAGAATCTAAGCTCCATTCACCAGAAACATTGCTCTGTCCCCAGTTAGAGTTTGGATCCAGTGACACCCCAAACCAGCCATCGCTACCACCAGAGGTATTGTCTTCTACTGAGCTAACTCTTTGCCAGCTAGGGGGGGTGTCAAACAAGGCGTTAATAGCACTAATGCTGGGGTTTCCTAGGCCCGTTATACAGTTCGTTGCAGGACTTAGATCGGCTGTTCTGAGACTGCTTCCGCATGAAAGTGAAAGTGCTTGATTGGATGATAATATTAGAACTAAAAATAGGAAGAGACTTTTGACAATAGACATCTTATACACCTCGAAATAAGCGTCGATTAAGAATCTAGAGTCTTGATGCAATAACAATACTTTATTCAGGTCTGGTGATGTTTTTCAGTAGCTTATCGTAATGATTGGTTCTTTTTGTGATGCAAGTCACATCATAAGTGTTAAGTAATTCGACGCTTGTCGCTGCTGATTAAGTGAGTTCTTGGGCCTTGTAAAACCTACAAGTAAAGGTCTCTAAGCGCTTTCAAATTGTCTTAGGTCAATTTCACTTTGTGAGTATTGGCCTATACTCATTTCTAGAGTTTTGTTTCTAGGGCCTAAACCTTGTTTGGGCTATCAACTTCTAACTTTGTATAGATTAAGGGAACTTAGTTTGCAGCAAGGCATACTCGCTATTTTTCGTTCAATGCTAGGTAGTCTCAGAGACCTGGCGCCGATCATAATTGTTATTGCATTTTTTCAATTTGCAGTACTTCAGCAGCCGATACCTAACCTGGTCGATATGATTATTGGTGTCATATTTGTATTGCTTGGCTTGACGTTTTTCATTTTCGGTCTGGAAATGGGCTTATTTCCGATCGGTGAGTCAATGGCTCATGCCTTAGCAAAGAAGGGTAGTGTCGCTTGGCTGATTGCTTTTGCTTTTGCATTGGGCTTTGGTACGACAATAGCTGAACCTGCCTTGATAGCAGTCGCTGCAGAAGCCGCAACGGTCGCCGCAGAAGGCGGCATGATCGAAGCAACTGAAGCCGCTAAAACAAGTTATGCCAGTGGCTTACGATTTACGGTGGCTTTTTCTGTAGGCTTGGCGATCGTTCTGGGTGTGGTGCGTATTATTGCAGGCTGGTCGATCCAATGGATGATTATTGGCGGCTATATTCTAGTTGTGATTATGACGAGTTTCGCACCAAAGGAAATTATCGGGATTGCATATGACTCGGGCGGTGTGACAACCTCAACGATTACTGTTCCTCTGGTGACTGCGTTGGGCGTAGGTTTGGCTTCATCAATCAAGGGCCGAAATCCGATGATTGATGGTTTTGGATTAATCGCATTTGCGTCGCTATCTCCGATGATATTCGTGATGGCTTACGGCATGATCATATAGTGAGCTCGGCGCTTAATGGAACTTCTCAACGATATTATCGACATTACGTTCGCCACGATTAAAGACGTGATTCCTATCGCGGCTATATTGTTTGGCTTTCAATTTCTTGTGATTCGCAAGCCTATACCCAATATGAAAAGGGTGCTGTTTGGTTTCTTGTACGTGCTGATCGGGTTATCGCTATTTTTACTCGGTTTGGAAAGAGCCTTATTTCCCTTAGGTAAATTAATGGCGCAACAGTTGACTGATCCAGCTTTTATAGCAGGAGCGAGGGATATTGGTGCCGATGCACTTCAGTGGTTTGATTATTATTGGGTCTATCTGTTCGCCTTTGCCATAGGATTTAGTACCACGATAGCAGAGCCCTCTCTAATAGCTGTAGCGATCAAGGCGAATGAAGTATCGGGTGGTGCGATCGGCATTTGGGGTTTGCGTATTGCCGTCGCAATTGGTGTAGCAGTAGGTATTTCCTTAGGAACTTATCGTATCGTTACCGGAATTCCGATCCATTATTTTATTATCTCTGGTTATGTGGTCGTCGTAATTCAAACTTGTTTTGCACCCAAACTGATCGTGCCTTTGGCTTATGACTCAGGTGGTGTAACGACATCTACTGTAACTGTGCCTTTGGTTGCAGCCTTGGGTTTAGGCTTAGCTGAAACAGTACCTGGGCGAAGCACTTTGATTGATGGTTTTGGTTTAATCGCTTTTGCTAGCTTATTTCCAATAATGTCGGTGATGGCCTATGCGCAAATTACTGAGTATTTGGCTAAGCGAAACCAACAACAGGGCTTGGCACAAGCTGAATAAGCTCTGTACAGAGTTTGTAGAGAATTTCGAATAGGGGAAAGTACATGCATTTTAAATTATTGCTGGTGTTTGTAGAGGATGACAAAACCGATAAGGTCATGAAGGCTGCGCGAAAAGCTGGGGCGACTGGTGCCACAGTGATCAACCATGCCAGAGGCGAAGGGATTAAAAAGAGTAAGACTTTTTTTGGCCTGACCCTGGAGACTCAACGGGATGTCTTGCTGTTTATAGTTGAAGAGCACTTAAGCCGGCATATATTAGAGACTATTGGACAGGTAGGCGAATTCGATACCAGTCCGGGTACGGGAATTGCCGTACAGTTAGATGTTGAAGATGCTGTGGGCGTCTCGCACCAAATACAATCTATTGCAGCTAAAGTCGAGGAAGAGTTATGAGTCATACCAATAAAACGGTTGTTAAAATTAAGGATGTCATGCGGAGTAACTACGTTGAAATGGACGGCATGATGACCGTTAAAGACGCCTTGATTCAAATGAAAGAGCATAATGCTAGCTACGTGATTATCAAAAAACGTAATGAGGATGACGAGTACGGCGTTGTGATGCTGTCAGATATCGCTAAAAAGGTATTGGCAAAAGATAAGTCACCTGATCGCGTTAATGTCTATGAAATTATGTCTAAGCCCGTTGTCAGTGTCCCACCTGAAATGGATGTGCGCTATTGTGCTCGTTTATTTGATCAGTTTGGCTTGGCGAGTGCGCCAGTTATTGATGGTAAAAACGGTAAAGTAGTGGGTGTGGTAGGTTATAAATCTTTGGTTTTTGAAGGTATTTTAGTAGAGCAGCATACCTTGGATTAAAGCGTATTACAGTATTTTGGATGGCTATGGATTGTTAGGGTGAGTGACTAATTGCGAATTCTATAATAGCCATTTATTCAGACTCTCGACTATACTGATGACAGTCTTAACTGTAACAACGACAAATAACAATAATAAATGCAATAGAGGGTCGTTATGGATCAAGAGGTCCTGGAGAAATTATTACGCGCTCAGCAATCGATTACCGAAATGGTTTCGTCGGGCGCGTCTCTACCAGAGTGCTTGGAAGAAATCTGTAGTTCAATCGAGCAGGCCTTGGCAAGCAAGGCCGGCAAGAGCTCGATTCTTTTATTGAAAGGGAACAACTTACACCACGGCGCAGCACCGAGTTTGCCTAAGGCATATTGTGACGCTGTTAATGGTGTCGAAATAGGCGAAAGCGTTGGCTCTTGCGGCACGGCTGCGTTTACTAAGCGGCAGGTGATTGTTGCCGATATCGCTACAGACCCCTTGTGGGCGGACTTTAAAGGCCTTGCTTTACCTCACAACCTAGTCGCTTGTTGGTCGACGCCCATTGTCTCTTCAACAGGTGAGGTTTTGGGCACCTTTGCTATTTATTACCCCGAGATTCGCTTCCCTGAACCTGAAGACCTTAAGTTAATTGATCACTTCACTGGCTTATCTCGTATAGCAATTGAAAGAGAGTATTCAATGCAGCGTGAACAAGTCTTGAATGCCCAGCTAAAAACATCCAACGAAAAGCTCAAAGCTTTTATCTCCGTCATTCCCGATTTGGGCCTCATTCTCGATGAAGAAGGTAATTATATCGATATCTATGGTGGCAATGGTGAGCTACTGGTTGTCAATAGTTCAGAACTTATCGGTAAAAATATACGAGAAGTGATTGATTGTGATACCGCTGTTCAGCTGACTTCTGCTATTAGGCGGGCGCTCGAGTATTCAGAGCTGGAATTTCTTGAATATACTCTAGAAGTGAAGGGGGGACGCAGGGTCTTTGAAGGGCGAATCTGTCCGATCAATCATTACTTGCCTGAGCAGCCAGAAAAAAAGCATGTTCTGTGGATCGCCCGAGATATTACCGAAAAAAAGCAGGCAGAAGAAAATATTGAGAGGCTGGCTTACTATGATCCATTAACAGGCTTGCCGAACCGTAGAATGTTTAATGATTATCTTGATTGCACGGTAGATAAAATTGCTCGCTATGATTTAATCGGCGCATTGCTATTTATGGACCTGGATAATTTTAAACGAATTAACGACTCGCTGGGCCACACGGTCGGTGATCAGTTACTGGTCAAGATCGCTGACAATCTGAAACCATTCATTGGGCCCCAAACAAATTTATCGCGCCTAGGGGGTGATGAGTTTGTCGTCTTACTAGAGTCTAAGTCTAAAAATATTGATAACGTGCATCGTGAAGCAAGTAAGCTGGCTGAAAGTTTATTAGACGTGTTCTCGCAAACCTTGACTCTTCAGGACGCTCACTATGCCGTGCGTGCGAGTATTGGTATTTGTTTGATCCATGAAAAAGCAGTTTCCGCCAGTGAAATTTTGAAACGTGCTGACTCCGCGATGTATAAAGCCAAAAAGGCAGGTGGTAACCGCTACGCATTCTTTGACCCTGAGTTGCAAAGAATGGCTGACCTTCAATTAAGAATTGAGCGTGATATTGAAGCAGCGATATCAAAGAATGAGTTTGAAGCTTACTTTCAGCCCCAGTTGGATATGGGGGGAGCCTTAGTAGGAGCAGAAGCTCTGGTACGCTGGATTCACCCAGAGGAAGGGGTAATTAGCCCCGACAAATTTATTCCTATTGCTGAGCAGACCGGCGCGATCCATCGTATTCAAGAGATTGTCCTGCGCGAATCATGTGAGTTGATCGTTGCACTAAAAGAGACTGGAGCGTCTCATGATAGGTGTACGATGGCAATTAATATCAGCGCATGCCAATTCGACGTTGATTTGGAGGAACGCATTAAACTAGTGGTAGATGAGTTTTCGCTACCTACCTCGAAGTTTAAATTGGAAATCACTGAAAGTATGCTGATGG
>NZ_LWFE01001037.1:0-7702 GCF_001635675.1 Oleiphilus sp. HI0061
GACTCCAGCTAAGAAAGTAGCTCCGGCTAAGAAAGCGACTCCAGCTAAGAAAGCAGCTCCGGCTAAGAAAGCGACTCCAGCTAAGAAAGCAGCTCCTGCTACAAAGTCTCCGTTGAAATTGACTGCACTCAATGGTGTTGGACCAGCTTTAGAAAAGAAACTTATAGCAGCCGGTATCACATCAATCGAGCAATTGGCCAAGCCTTCAGCAAAAGATAAAAAAGCACTTGAGGAGTTCAGCAAAGTCAGAGGTTCTGACACGTGGCAAAAACAAGCTGCAGAGCTGAACAAAGCTAAATAGCCTCGTAGAAGCAATTAAACATTAGGCCATAACTCTCCTGTTATGGCCTTCCATTTACACCCAAAAATTCTCTCTATTCCCCGACCTTCCAGTTTGTTAACCCATATTTCACATTGTTTTGAAATACAATTACTTACTGTAACTATTTTGTAACGTTGTACGTCACATCGTTACAAGTCTATAACCAAGTCGTGTTTTTCATTCTTGAAAATTACCATACAATTTACTTATAACTTACACATATAACTAATTTGCTTTGGTAACTACTTTGCATAAGCCGATTCATAAAGGTCTGACATTTCTTTCAACTCTCGCGATAACTTCGCCAGTGTTAGCTGCGGTATCGGTTGAGGATACTGAAAGCTCGACAATGCTATTGAAACTCATGGCAAGTGCAGGACTGGCAGCATTGTTTGGGACACTGTGCTTCATTTTGTTCCGTCTTAATGCCCGGCTAAAAAACAACGTAAAGTCGCATGAAGCTACCGAACAACTCATGTCGAAACTAAGTAGCGCGGTAACAAATAGTGGTTCCAGTATTGTTATTACAAGCAGCTCAGGCTTGATTGAATATGTAAATGACAAGTTTTGCCAAATAACGGGCTACCAACGCGACGAAATCGTAAATAAGCCAATCGGCATTCTCAAACCAAGCTCTGAACATTGCGCAGCTGATATTTGTGCTCTCGATAGCGGCTTCCTGCAAAAACAAGATAGTTGGGAAGGTGAAATTCTTTGCTCTAAGAAAGATTCTAGCGTTTTCTGGAACACTATTACGATCTCGGCCGTCTATGATAAACATAACGAAATTAGTAGTTACGTCCTGTCCGCCGTTGACGTCACAGCCTTAAAAGAAGCTACCCAGAAAATGGAGCACTTGGCTCTTTTTGACTCCCTGACCGGTTTAGCAAACCGTCGGCTTTTTATTGATCGACTGCACCAATCCATTCTTAATGCACGACGACATCAAAAACTGACAGCGCTGTTCTTTCTCGACCTAGACCAATTTAAACGCATCAACGACACGCTGGGACACCAGGCAGGTGATCAATTACTGCTTACGGTTGCTGACCGTTTAAAATCCTGTGTTCGAAAGCAAGATACAGTTGCCCGTTTAGGGGGGGATGAATTTACCATTCTGCTTAACGATATATCCGATATCGATAAAATATCTGCCATTGCTCAAACGATCCTGGACACTCTTAAGGAACCAGTTAGGTTGGGTAAACATGAGGTGATTGTATCAACAAGTATCGGCATTACCTTAGCACCAACAGACAGCATCAATAGCGAAACGCTCATGAAGAACGCCGACCTTGCCTTATATATGGCTAAAGAGAACGGTCGAGATGGCTACCACTTCTTTACTGAAGCCTTAAACCTCCGCGCAAACAAGCTTCTGGAAATTGAAAATGAATTACGTGAAGCAATTAAAAATAACGACTTTTACCTAAACTATCAGCCTCAAATTAATCTGAAGACGGGTGAAATATCTAGCGTTGAAGCTCTGATACGCTGGGAGCATGCGACGAAGGGAGACATTTCCCCTGCTGACTTTATTCCCGTAGCCGAAGAGACCGGCTTGATCGTACAAATTGGTGAATGGGTGCTGAGAAACGCATGTAAAGAAATCATGCAATTAAATGCCCTAACTGGTCGCTCATTGAGAGTTGCAGTTAACTTATCGCCACGCCAGTTTGATGACCCGGAACTGGTAAATGTTGTTTCAAGCGCCCTCGAGCATTCAGGCCTCGCCGCAGAAAACCTGGAAATAGAAGTAACCGAAAGTATGCTAATGAATGACATTGATGCTGTCATAGCTCAACTCAATAGCATCAAATCTACTGGTTCCACTATTACCATCGATGACTTTGGTTCAGGCTACTCCTCTTTAAGTTATTTAAAGAGCCTACCTGTAGATATTCTGAAAATTGACCAGTCATTTGTTTACGATATTCCTGATGACCTCAATGCCATGGAAATCGCGTCTGCGGTCATTGCCGTTGCACATAAACTTAACCTGAAGGTCGTTGCAGAAGGCGTTGAAAATATCGACCAAAGAGACTTCTTGGTAATCAATAAATGCGACTATGCTCAAGGATACTTCTTTAGCCGGCCATTGACCTTCAAGAAAATGCATAATTTCTTCATTGAAAGTGACCTAAAGACTGCTTAAGCATCCTCTTCTTAAGTAGTCTATTGCCCCTCCCCCAGCACTAATCAAAAATGTAAAACACTGTAAATCCGCTGCACTTGTGTGAACCTGTACTCTAGCTTAACGCTACCCAATTCCATTTACATAGAATTACATGATGTATAATGTCGTCACATTTGAGAATTTGGAGACTAAACAATGCTGGTTGTTTTCATACATAGCCTTGAAATAGCATTACTTACTTTGCTCGGCACACTTGCCTTCCGCGTACATAACTTATACACAGCTGCTGGCTACGCAGAGAGCGGGCATATTGACAGAGTGATTAAGCGCTTGATGCAAGGCGATGTTGTCGATAATCAAGAGTACGAAACCAAGATGGAAAGTCTTAAAAAAGCTCAAACCTTTTCTGGCATCCAGCTGTTAGACATCAAAAGAAATTATGGTGACCTGCACCAGGAGAATCTGTCTTGGTTACGCGAAGCGATTAGCCTTTACCTGATTGGAGCAATCGATTTGATTGGCAAAGAAGCAAAGTGCGGCACTCAAAGCAGGAAAGAGATAGCGATGTTGGTATTAAAGTCTAATTTAAATTTGACGACAGAAAATGCGCTCGCCTACTACAGGGAAGCACTCTACCGAAAACTTAGTAGTGACAACGACTTAATGGTTAGAGCTGGCGCGAAGGCTGCCAAGAACTGGTCAAGCTATGACCGTATTCCTAAGGAAATGTCGTTGAGTGCACAGCTTGATGAGTGGGGAATATTTGCCTAACCGGCAAATAGCTCCCAATTCCGGCCTAAATCAACGGCCTCATTATTGACCGGTCGGTTATCTTCAATTCTCACAGCACTTATTACCGGGCGACTCCATTCACCGCCATCGCTTCGAGTCATCGAATCAAGATCAACAGATCTAACTTGATAAACTACCTGATCATACATAACTTTAGAGCGATGAGATAAGCCATATACAAAGCGGCAATAGTCCAGCTTTAAGCTATATAAGCTCTTTTCGGTTTTATTTATTTTTTGAATTAGAACGTTTTTCAGGCCGTCGGCGTAATCCATCTTTGATCCCACTTATTGTTATTGTCTATTTCAATATTTAAAAGTAACAAGATGTAACGAGTATAAAAAATAGATAGGTACTATCGCAAGTGAAAATCTAGTAATCACAGCAACTTATGAAGTAGTTCAGATATTTGCTCAGCTTGAACGTCATGATCAAGCACTCGCATTAACCTTCCTTGATCATCTAACAAATAGACAAAAGCACTATGATCAACTGTATAGCTATTGCCTTCACCTGCCTTTTCACGACCTGAACGGAAAAAAGTTCCGTAAGCTGAGCTAACCGAAGTAATTTGTTCAACACTCCCACTTAAAGGAATAATATTTGGATGGAAGAATCCGGTGTATTCTTTTAAACGCTTATCATCATCACGATGCGGATCAACCGTTATAAACAATGCGGGGACATCCTTAAAGTCTTCATGACTGCTCAATACATCTCGTATCTTTGACAAACCAACAGGGCATACATCAGGACAGTAAGTGTAGCCGAAATAAAGAATGACAGGATGGCCGCGCAATTGGCCCAGGCTAAATGCTTTACCCTCGTGCAGTAAGTCAAAGTCCCCCGCTTTAAGGTATTTAGCTTTTATATCCCGTTCTATATCTGAAGACATAAAACGCATTGCAAGCACAATAATTGCGATAGAAATGCCGACAAGAAGAATTGTGAAAGGAAGCCTATTTACCATAGCTTAGAGCCCATGCTGAGAAGTCTTAAGATCAAAATCTAAACGAATCGTTTTCCCCTGAAACTCAAAGTTGACAACTAAGCGCCATACCATCTCAGCATCGACCGTACATATTGGAATCATTCCACTTAATAAAAATTCGTTAGCCAACTCAGCTTTGGAGGATAAGAAGTGTTGCCCCATATCCATATCTCGCCCTTCAACCCAAGCAACAAGGTTTGAGAGTTCTGCTCCAGCATTGTTCATTGTATGAAACTTCAACTGGAAACGTTCTAGGGCTTTAATTTCACTAGGACTTACTTGAAGTCTAAGCTCCAAGTCATTGAATAGGTGCAAACGACAGTCATCGGCACTAATATCGCAATCGGAACTAAAATTATAATCAGGCTTTTGGTGCTCGTTGGGTGCACTTTTGTCATACAAGGCAAAAAGAATTAGGCCTAAAAAAACAAGACAAACAAGCAGCGCACCCGTCACATAATCTTTCAGCTTAGCCACCCGGGGCTCCCGCAGTCGAAGAGCTATCTAAGCTACCCTCTGTCGACGCGGCTCTGTCATTTTCGAACCTTCTCAAAATCTGTTCAATTGCAACCAGTTCATCATTAATCTTTAACTTGTCATGCTTAGAGGCAAAACTAAACTCAACACCGTAATTAAATCGGCTATGGTGCTTTTCTTTATATCGAACAAGCCCTTTAAGCAAAGGCAACTCAACTTCTACATCCTCTTTTAACAACTTTAGGGATAGAACTACTTCGTCCCCTAAGTGATAGACCTCGTCAGTCTGAATCCCCATGCCATAACGACTGAAGTCAAAAGGTACAACAGGTATCCATTCCTTTTTAAAAAGGCTTCGTTTAATGTAAACACTAGATTCCAAACGCAACCAATTATGCCGTTCTGTCCGTCGGCGCTCATTTGCCATTATTATTTTCTCATTGATTTGATAGTTGTATCTTATAGGTTACACGGCGCCCTTCGACCTTAACGCCTTCCACAGAATAAGAACTGCTAACCGGTATATTCCAACTGCCAGGAGCTCCCCCTCCCAGACTTGCCACATTTATCTGATCTATATCGCTTTCAAGATAGACTTCTTTTTCATCTTTAGACAAGACGTCGAAATATTTGTAACCATTTTCTTTTGCTATTTCAGCACAGCGCTTTAGTGCAAAGCCATGAATCGTTTCCCAACTACGATTCGCACTCTCGGTATACTCCACATAAAAAATCCCTTTCCCAGCTTTTAGATCCCTATACCCTGAATTCCCTTCTTCCGCCGCGTGATACACTGCGGCACATGCACTTAACAATACAGACAAAGCAGTAATTGCTATAAACCTTATCTTTTGCATAACAAACCTTGCCTTAATTTTACGTAAAAAGTGTCGAAAGCTAATCATTCAAGTATACAAGAACTACGAATTTTGCCCAAGCGGCCTTTAAGGTCGCAATATGTCAATAAATACCTAAAGAATAATTCTACGCTAGCGCAGCTCTAATATTTATTATCAAACACAATACTTATCAACATTAGTACAACAAACAACAATAATACGATGAACAAAGCTATTTTTGAACATTTCCCGGAACTTAAAAGTGCCTGTCCTTGCTTGAATTTTGCAGACCTTCCTGCACCTATCACAAAATTTGGAGGACCTCCTTCTAATATATGGATAAAAAGAGACGATTTAAGTCACTCAGAATACGGAGGAAATAAAGTTAGGAAGCTTGAGTTCATCCTCGCCGATGCGTTGGAAGCGAACAAGAAGCGTATTTTAACATTTGGAGCAATCGGCAGTAATCATGGCGTTGCGACCACTTATTTTGGCAGTAAGTACAAGCTTTCTACCAACATTATATTATTCGATCAGGCCATATCAGACACCGTTCTTAACAATCTTCGGCTAATGTGGGAACTTGGTGCAAAACTGGACTACAGAAAAACGATCGCTAAAACGGCTTTCCATTTTTATCAACGAAGCTTGTTTGAGAAAAGGCAGACTTATAGCTTGTTCGCAGGAGGCTCAAATGTTGTTGGCTGCCTCGGCTTCGTCAATGCTGCTTTTGAACTGAAAATGCAAATTGATGCTCAGTTAATTCCCGAACCTGACTATCTATACTGTCCTGTGGGTTCTAGCGCAACACTTGCCGGCTTGACCCTTGGCTGTAACTTACTGGGACTAAAAACCAAAGTCATTGGCGTTCGTGTCGCCCCATCGCATCTCGGCCCCATTGAAACTTGCACAGATAAAACTATTGCTAAACTGATGATGAGAACGGCTAATTATTTAAAGCATCGATCCGACAAGCTGGAAATAAAAAAAGCGCCCCAAATACACTTAAACAATTATTTTTTCGGTGATGGCTACGGTTTAAGCACCACAGCAAGTAAGGCCGCGCTCAAGCTATTTGCAGCTCATCATATAAACCTCGAATCAACCTATACAGCGAAAACTGCGGCAGCAGTACTGAGTCACGCTCAAGCCGAGAAAGATAAAACTTTTGTCTATTGGCACACGTTCAACTCTCGTGACACCAATCTGCTACCAGCTAGTTCAAAAACCTATGCACTCCCCCAAGAGCTTAAAGCACTACTGACACCCAACACGAGCCTATAAGGGACTAACGAACAATGATAGAACAACTCAACGAACTATTTGAACTGTATCAAGACCCTATGTTTTTAGCCTTTCCCGTCGCGACACTCGCCCTGAGTGTCGGTACTTTTCTTGTCGTTGCCACCCCCTGGACAATTCTTGCTTGGCTTGACCCAGATTGGGCAAAGCCCTATAAAATTCAAGACAAACCCTTCCAGGTAAGAAAATATTTCTGGCCCAATATCGCTAGAATCAGCTTCAATTCGCTGATCATGCTTGTGCTCCTCATTATCTTTTGGCCAATTCTCCGTTATAGCGATATTCACGAAGGCCCTATACCAGCTTGGTACGTCTGGGTAATTCAAATTATCTTTTTTCTTTTGTTGGATGACTTTCTTTTCTATTTAATGCATCGCTGGCTACATGAAAACAAATGGATGCTACGCAAGGTTCACTCGGTCCATCATAGAATTCACAACACCTGCGCATTAGACGGTAACTACTTTCATGTTATCGAGTTCATCTTGATCGGCAGTCTAGCCATGCTCGGCCCTATTTTACTTGGCTGCCATCTTTATGTGCTCTATGCCTGGATTATTATTAGAAATATTGAAGCCGCTGACGGCCATGCAGGCTATGACTTTCCATGGAATCCTTTGCGGTTTTTGCCTTTATATGACGGCCCGGTTTACCACGACTTTCATCATGCACGCTTTAAAGGCAACTATGCCGGGGCGCTTCATTATCTGGATAAGTATTTTGGCACGTACATAAAAGAATATTTACGCTATAAACAAGAACACAAATACCCTGGATCAGAAGTAAAAAACGAAGCACCCGACAGAATTAACTAGCTCAAAAATATCACTACTGATGACAGC
>NZ_LWFE01001038.1:0-10891 GCF_001635675.1 Oleiphilus sp. HI0061
AAAACGCTAACTCGCCTAATGTAAAAATTGATGCTTTGAATCGTATTAATAACTTAAGGGAAAAGTACAAACTCGATAGCAAGAAACTTACGATTGATAAAGTTACTCAAAGTCAGGTGGTGCTCGATAGCTATGATCGTATTGTCGATTCAGGTGTATTTTATCAACGCATGGATGAATTGCTTTACCAAACAGCTAAGGCAACAAAATTTATAGGTAATTCTGAAGAATCTATAAAACGACTTAAATTGTTAGTAGGTCTTTACCCAAAGTCTGATCTGGTTGATGAAAGTATGTTCCGAATTGCCGAGACATATTTTGATTTGGGTATGTTTGATAAAGCTGAAGCGCAGTATAAGAAAGTACTGGCTTTTACAAAAGATTCTACCTTCCATCATAGAGCAAACTTTAAGTTAGGTTGGGCTGTTTTTAGACAGGACAGGTTTGCCGACTCAGCAGTTCATGCTAGTAAGGTATTAGATAAGTACCCTGAGCTA
Source organism: Oleiphilus sp. HI0061 (assembly GCF_001635675.1). Classification (NCBI taxonomy): domain Bacteria; kingdom Pseudomonadati; phylum Pseudomonadota; class Gammaproteobacteria; order Oceanospirillales; family Oleiphilaceae; genus Oleiphilus; species Oleiphilus sp. HI0061. Next base: position 498 of record NZ_LWFE01001038.1, read on the forward strand.
AGGAATGCAATCGGGTACGATACCTTGGGCCTCAAGGATCAAGATATTGTTGACGATACCTTCCGACTTTTCTCTACTATGTTTTCTCAAGACAGAAGCGGCGAGAGTATTGAGGTGCTACAACAGAGTATCGGGCATAAGGACTATGCATATTTGCTTTATGACTCCTTATTTCGATTCCACCTAAGATCTGAGCGATTTCGTGATGCGGGTCTCGTAGCCAGGGGCTTTACCGATAACTATCAAATGAATTTTGATGCTTATCGAATGGCACAAAATGAAATACAAACCTATCGTCGTGGTAATTTCGATATTCTAGAATGGGAAGCGAAAGAAAATTTTGTAAAGAATTTCGGTGTTCATAGCCCTTATTGGAAAACGCTTGAACCCTCTCAATTAGAGATTGTCAGACCTTTGCTTGTTGAGGCCCTAGATGAGTTGGCACACCTATATTATGTAAGAATGCAAACGGCTTACGCCAAAGACTCCGAAGTTAAGAGTGAGCCTGCTGAAATTTCAGCTAAAGCGTCAAGCTATTATGTATTTGGTAAGCAGGCTGCAGACTATTACGAAGAGCTGGTTCTCACGCGAGGTCAAGATCGCTATAGCGGTGAGAACCTTTACCTTGCAGCTGAGGCTGCATATAAAATTGGTGATTATCGTCGTGCAATTTCTCTATACGAACGTGCAGCTTATGAAAATGTTAGCCATCCAAAGGCAGTTCAAGCTGGCTATGCTTCAGTTCTGACATATGACGACATCAAAGTTTCAAATAGCGGCAATACCCAAGATCTCGGGCCATCTGATAAGCTACTTCGCAGAGAAGCGATTGAGCGTTTTGCTGCGCATTTTCCTATGGCTAATCAGACGGCAGGATTGTTGAACGACCTAGCAAATGAATATTATCGCGAACTAGACTATATCAATGCAGTAGAAGTTTCTTCCCGAGTTGTACAGTCCAGATCGGCACCTGCTGCGATATTGTATTCTAGTTGGTTGGTTAACGCTCATAGTCATTTCGAGCTAGAAAACTATTCTCTTGCAGAAAAAGCCTATCAAAAACTTGTTACTTATAATAAGAAGTCTGATGTAGAGGTCTTAAGCGAGCGCTTAGCTGCGTCTGTTTACAAGCAAGCAGAGAAAGAAAGTGCGATTGGGAAAAGTGCCGAACTTTATTTGAGAGTCGTCGACCTAGTGCCGGATTCGAGTATTGCTCCTACGGCACTTTTTGATGCGTCGACACAGTTTCTACAAATACAAAATTGGCCGCAGTCCATCGCCACCTTAAACGTTTTCCAAGAGCGTTTTCCTGATAGTGAGTTGTATGAGGATGCCTCAGATAAGCTCGTCTATGCTTACTTGGAGAATGAAGAGCCAATTCCTGCTGCAGAAAAACTAGTCGAGATATCGAATTCTACTGCGGACTTGGCTAAAGCGTCGAACTCACTTTATCGTGCTGCAGAAATTTACTTAGAAAATGACTTTGCCTATGAAGCTGTTGGGCTTTTGGACGGTTTTGTTAAGCGCTATCCCGATCAGTTCGAGTTAAATATTGAGGCATATTTCCAAAGTATTCGCTATTTTGATCGTCGAAAAGAGGACTCTAATGCTAATAAGTGGCGTGCAGCGCTTGTAGAATATGAACAGGATAGGATCTCTCAGCGAAACGGGCGTTCTGCTTATGTTGCAGCAAATGCAGCGCTTAGGCTATTAAACAAAGACATCCTTCAGTTTGAAGCGATTAGCTTAAGCTTACCGCTCAAAAAGTCTTTGGATCAAAAAACACGAAATCTAAAAGCCTTGGTAGCTAAACTCGAAAGCCTTGCCGATTACGAAGTGTCCGAGGTTATTTCAGCGGCTACTTATAAAATCGGAACGATATATAGAACCTTAGCGCAAGATATCATGTCTTCCGAAAGACCCGACAAACTTACAGAGCTTCAGTTAGAGCAATACGACATTCTACTGGAGGAGCAGGCGTACTCATTCGAAGAGCAAGCTTTGGAGATTTATCAGATTAACCTCGATAAGGTTCCTGATGGTGAGTACGATAGATGGATTGCAGCCACCTATGAAGTGTTAGCTGAAATGAATCCAACAGAGTTTGAACGTAAATCAAAGGCGATCTTACATGCTGATGAATATTTCTAAGCCTATGAGTCATATATCTAAGGTAATCCTTGTTATAGGTGCTTTGTATTTTGTCGTAGCTTGTTCAAGTACTAGCAAAAAAATAGAGCCTATCCAGATTGAGAAGCCGGCTAGCGCTATTGTTAAGCCAATCCTCACGGAAGACGATAAAATTGCATACAAGCAAGGTCTAGCTCTTATCAAAGAAAAATCTTACGTTGAAGCAGAAGAGATATTTAAGGGCTTAATTGATAGATATCCGACCCTGGCTGGTGCATACGTTAACCTTGGTTTGATTCGTCATTCAAATAGGCAGTTAGCTGAAGCTGAAGGCTACTATCAGCAAGCACTAGATATTAATCCTAAAAACGTAAACGCTTTGATTCAATTATCTTTGATTAGCCAGGATGAAGGTAAGTTTCAGGACAGTGAACGATTTTTAAAGTCAGCCTTAGCAAAGGATTCAAATCATCCGATGGTTAATTACAATCTCGGGGTACTTTATGAGTTGTACCTACGTGATTACGACCAAGCAATTGAACATTACCAGGCTTATGTTAAAAATGCGGGTGAAGACGACACAAAGACTGTAGAGCGCTGGATAAAAATGCTGGAGCGTAAGTAAATGAATTTGATCAAATTGAGAAGGATTAAAGCAATTTCTTGTCTGATATCTGTCATTTTGTTGCTTATGTCTCCTTTTGCGGTTTCTAAGTCGAATCAAGATGAAAAGAGGGTTGAAACGCTGTCGGAAGTCTCTATTATTGGCAGCTCTGAACTGCCAAATGTAAGTTTTGATCTGCCATGGAAACTACCAACTATAGAGAAGCGTGATGAAGCGTCTCCGCCAAAAAGTATTCCTGGCATTTTAGATAGCATTGAACCTGTCCGGTTCCGACAGCAGATTCATTTTTCAAGGTTTTTGGAAGTCGATTCTCCGTCTTTCAAACCTCGATAGTGTAATGGAAAGCGTAAAACCTTGTAAATTTGTAGGGAATTTATGAGCGTGTCCCGGAATTCCTGGGTTGCTGTCTATACACTTGCAATCACATAGTCGTTCGTCAACAAGGAACGTGAACCTGTTCATACGTATTAAGGTGCAGGTAAAGACATAATGAAAATCAGCATTATAGCTGACGACAAACTCTGTTTTATTTCGTTGATGTTTATTTAGTCATCAACGCCGAACAATTACTTTGAATACAAAAAATAGATGCGGTAGCGATTCTATGAGCATTACGTACTCGTAGTATTTGCAAAACGCTTTAATTAGAACATTAAGGGGCACAAATCATGTTAGATACGATCTTGCGATTTTTTCAGGAAGGTGGGGCGTTTATGTACCCAATCGCAGTCGTTTTAGTAATCGGTTTAGCGATTGCTATTGAGCGTTTTATATATTTAACCGCAGCAAAGAACTCTAATAGAAATGCCTTTGATAAGGGGCTGTTACCGATTCTTAGAAAGCGCGATTACCCAAAAGCGCTAAAGTTTGCTAACGACTCACAGGCTGCTATTGCAGCAATTATGGGTGCGGGTTTAAGTCGTTTATTAAACAATGCTAACCGGGATGAAATTGAGTTCGCTATGGAAGAAGGCTTGATGGAAACACTTCCTCGCCTTGAAAAGCGTACACAGTATTTAGCGACATTAGCTAACGTATCTACCTTGCTTGGTTTGCTGGGTACTATCATTGGTTTGATTGCTGCGTTCACTGCAGTAGCCAATGCCGATCCAGCAGAAAAAGCTTCTCTTCTTTCTCAAAGCATCTCCGTTGCAATGAATACAACTGCTTTTGGTTTGATGGCTGCTATTCCTCTATTGCTTTGCCATGCAGTGCTACAGACTAAGACCAATGAAATTGTCGATAGTTTTGAGATGGCTGGTGTGAAATTACTAAATATGATTTCCGATAAAACTGGTCAGTCCTAGCACTCATCTTTTTTATGAACTCAATTGACAGTAGTTTATTTATTCAAAAGATAGATAACTAACCGGTATTACTAACTAGCGATATATATATGGCACGAAGGAAGCATAGAAAGCTTGTTCAGCAGGCAGAATTGGACATCACTGCGTTCATGAATCTCATGATTGTACTTGTGCCGGTATTGCTATTAAGTATGGTTTTTTCTCAAACAGCAGTATTAGACCTTAATTTTCCAGTACTGGACGATGCGCAACTCCCAGATAATTCCGAAGAATTGCAACTGCAACTAATAATACGTAAAAACAGCCTGACATTGGCTGATACGAAACAGGGTTTAATAAGAAAGATTCAGAGTAGTGAGCAAGGTTACGACTTTGATTCCTTAGTGAAAGTCCTTAAGCAGTTAAAAAACAGGTTCCCTGAGAAGACTGATATCACATTGCTTTTGGGCGAAGAGATAAATTATCAAACTCTTGTTAGTGCCATGGATTTAACTCGCTCTTATGAGACTGTTGTTGCAGCAAGTGTTGTTAATGCAGAGCTTTTCCCCGATATATCTATTGGTGACGCACCCATTTTGGATGTTGAAAGTACTGGTGGGGGGGCGACACCATGAAACTATCCAGAAGAGCGAAGAGGATGCAACGTCATTACCGACGAATGCATAAAACCGGTGGCTTAAACCTTGTGTCACTCATGGATATTTTTACCATTTTAGTTTTCTTTCTGATGGTGAACTCTTCAGATGTAAAAGTACTTCAGCAGGATAAGTCTGTTGAGTTGCCGCTGTCGGTGGCTAAGCAGCAGCCTAAGGAAAATATCGTAATTGCTGTAAGTGGCAGCAATATCCTTGTTCAGGGGCGGGTAGTATCTAGCATTAGTGAGGTTTCAGATGACGGTCTATTTCCTGGCTTAAAGTCAGAGCTGGACTATCAAGCAAGTAAAAATCAGTCTTTGCAGAATGTTCGTGATGGATACCCTGTTACTTTAATCGCAGATAAAAACGTGCCTTATAAGCTGTTAAAAAAGATTATGGCAACTTGTACTGCCGCCAGCTATACCCGGGTTTCCCTGGCTGTATCAAGAAAGCTTGAAGGTAAGGGGTAGGGATGATTTTTCCACAAGACCGCTTAAATCTACCTTGGACGAAAGAAGCTGGTGAAAGTAAACGTTTCAGCAGTATTCTGCTTACCTTGCTCATGGTCTTTTTGGTACTAGCGGTATGGATACCTAATGCATCTGTGCCTGAAAAAGATCGCAAATCACTTGAAAAGCTCCCACCGCAACTAGCAAAGTTAGTGAAGAAAAAAGAGCCACCCAAACCCAAGCCAGTCAAAAAGGAAGAGAAACCTAAAAAGGTTGAAGAAAAGCCTAAAGAAGAAAAACCTAAACCTAAAGAAAAGCCTAAGCCTAAAGAAAAGCCTAAGCCTAAAGAAAAGCCTAAGCCAATTAAAAAGCCGGAGCCGATTAAAAAACCTCTGACTACAAAAGTCAAAAAAGCGAGAGAAGTTGCTAAAAAGTCCGGCTTGTTAGCTTTGCAGTCAGATCTTGCTGAACTTAAGACAGTCGTCGATGTCGCTGCCTTGAAAAAGAAAGTTGCACCAAGTAAGCAGGCGACCATTGCCGCGAAAGCAAGCGGACCTGCTAGTTCAGAAGTGCTCAAGCGCAGTAGTGGGATTTCTACTGAAGCCTTAGCGGCTCCAGCGGAAACCGTTTCACTAAGTGCGCGTGAGAATGAGGTGCTAGATGCAACAGAAGATGAGATATCTTTAGCTCTTGCTGAAGAAGAAGCAGCTTCGGGTATGCTTTCGCGTAGCGAAGAAAATATTCGTCTCGTCGCCGAGTCCTTAAAGTCAGCCTTTAACAAATTATACGTTCGGGAATTGCGAAAAGACCCTTTTCTTGAGGGCTTGTTAATGCTAGAAGTGATAATCGAACCAAGCGGGGAGGTTTCTTTCTGCCGTATCGTAAGTTCCGAGCTTAATCACCCTGTTCTCGAGAATAAAATTGTTAAACGAATGTATTTAGCTGACTTTGGTGTTGAGAATGTAATGCAAACCACCATAAATATCCCATTCCCTTTTCGCCCAAACTAGGTCGTTTGGCAAGGTAAGCGATGAGGGAAAGGAGTGAGCTAGTGTTTATAAAGTGAGACTACTTATTCAGGCATAAAAAAAAGGCACTAGTAGCCGAAAATACTAAGTGCCTTTTAAGGAGAATAAATTATCAGTTCTAACATGCCAATTAAGGAACCTCGTTAGATAGCTGCAAACAGGAAGAAGTTAGCGGCCTGAGTGCTCTTCTTCCTGTTTACCGATGAGGGAATAATACAGGCGAGGGGGGCGTAGTTGAATCGTCCAAAGGGCTTAGTTTGGGCGTAATTACCACTTATTTCACTTTGTTAAAGTAAATTCTAGGACTAAAGCGCCGTTATTCAGTCCCAACTAAGCCCCTCTTTGTTGCAGAGCACCTCAATTTAAGTGTTAAATAGATTAACGTAATCGTTAAAATGACAGCTGTTTGTCAAAATCACCCTTTAATGCTTCTCGATATAAACTATGCCCAAAAAAACAATTAGTTCCCGGAAAGGACGTTTTATCAAATTAGCTGGAATGACAGCCTCTGTAGCCGGTCGTTATGCCTCTGACCGGGTCAAGTCGGTTTTTAAATCTGATGATAATGCTGCCTTAAGTAAACGCGAAACCTATTCTAAAATGGCTGGTGATGTCGTTGATACTTTAGGTGAGCTTAAGGGGGCTGTGATGAAAATCGGACAGATCGCATCACAAACTCAAGATTTATTGCCCAAAGAGTTTTCAGAAGCATTAGTAAAACTCCAGAAAGAAGCGCCCCCAGTTGAATTTAGTATAATTAAGGCTCAGATTGAGCTCCAGTTAGGCGCGCCTTTGGATGAGCTTTACAGTCGTTTTGATGAAGAGCCGCATGCCGCTGCTTCAATTGGGCAGGTTCATCGTGCCTGTACTAAGCAAGGGCAAGAAGTTGTCGTCAAAGTTCAGTATCCAGGGGTTGCTGAGTCATGCGACTCTGATTTAAAGCAGTTGAGGTTAGCGCTTAAGCTAGGTGGCTTGCTGAAGATGCCAAAAGAAAGTGTAGACGCTCTATTTGCCGAGATTAGGGATCGTTTACATGAGGAGCTCGATTATAATAATGAGGCTGCAAATATTGCGATGTTTCAAAGTTTTCATGATAAGCATCCAAAGATACTCATTCCATCGGTTATCGAAGACTTATCAAATAGGCATATTCTAACGATGGAATACCTACCAGGAGACGATATACAAGCACTAAAGCGTGAGCAGTATACTCAGGATCAGATCAATCAACTCGGCGAAAGACTATTTGAAGTTATGGCTGAGCAGCTATTTGACTTCAAACAGATTCATGGCGACCCGCACCCCGGTAATTTTGCTTTTCGAAAAGACGGTTCAGTTATTGTTTATGATTTTGGTTGTATTAAAACGCTTAAGCATGAAGTTTTAGCAGCCTATAAAGATGCGATTGTTGCTAGTTTGGCGGAAGATTATGATGCGCTAGATGATGCGCTTATTAGATTAGGTGCGCGGGTCGAGAGTAAACCTTCACCAGGTTCAGACTACTACAAAGTTTGGCGGAATATTTTATTTGAGCCCTTTCTGACAAATGACGACTATGACTATGAATCTGCTTCTTTGCATATCGAAGCGGCCAAACAAACTCATTTGTTCTTTAAACATATGTCGCACTTTAGCCCGCCGGTTGAAAGCTTATATATTGACCGGATGATAAGTGGTCAGTACTGGATACTCAAAAGTATGGGGGTTAAGGCGGAATTCCGTTCTAAGTTGGCCCCTTATCTGCAAGGCTGATTAAGCTATGCTTCACTGAGTATTTGTTTAGCAATAATAATGCGCTGTATTTCACTGGAACCTTCGTAGATTGTTGTTACGCGTGCATCACGAGTAAGACGCTCTATAGGATAATCTTTAATATAGCCATTGCCTCCTAACAACTGCAGTGCTGTATAACAAGCTTTGTTGGCGGCTTCTGTTGAAAATAGCTTGGCCATTGATGCCTGTTTTGAAAACGGCGCGCCAGAATCTTTTGTGTAGGCCGCGCTCATAAGGAGCAAACGTGCAGCTTCTAGTTCTGTGTAGGTGTCCGCTAACATCCACTGGATACCTTGAAAGTTCGCGATTGCCTTGCCAAATTGCTCACGTTCTTTTGTGTATATCGTTGCATAGTCGATGGCTGCCTGAGCAATACCAAGTGCTAATGAGCCGACGCCTATTCTGCCGCCGGCCAGTTCGCCAACGGCGACACGATAGCCTTTGTTTAGATCACCCAAAAGTGCACTGTCATCAATGTTGCAGTTATCGAAACTAAGCTGACAAGTAGAAGAGGCTTTTTGTCCCATCTTTTGTTCGGGTTTTCCTATTATTAGGCCGGGAGTCCCCGCCTCGACAAGGAAACAAGAAATGCCTTTTCCTTTTGCCGCACTCTTATCCGTCAGAGCCCAGACAACAAATACGCCAGCATATTCTGCGCTGGTAATGAATTGCTTGCTGCCATTTAGCGCCCAGCCCGAAGCTGTTTTAGTAGCGGAACATTTCATTGATGAAGGGTCCGAACCGGCCTGAGACTCAGTCAAGCAGAATGCTCCGGCAGAATATTCACCAGAGCAAAGTTTTGGTAGATAAGAATGTTTCTGTTGTGTGCTGCCAACAGCCTGGATAACCTCAGCAACCATGTTTGTTACCGATGTTGTAACTGCTGTCGAAGCGCAAGCCTTGGCTATTTCAGTGATGGCCAAACTAAAGGAAACGGTACCGGCATTGGTACCGCCGTATTCACTCGAGATATTGAGCCCCATAAAACCGAGCTCAGCCAGTTTCTTTAGATTCTTAACAAAGGTTTCCTGTGCCTCCCCCATATCAAGCTTATCGGCGATAGGCATCAGTTCAGAGCTGGCAAATTTACGTGCCATACTCTGAATCATAATTTGCTCCTCGTTCAGTGATAAGTCCATATGGGTTCCTCTTTTAGTGAGTTAGTGTTTGTATAATAGCGGACTATTTAGCAGCTAGGTCACGTGTAACGACTTTATGATGTTCCCAAAATGCCGCGCTTGGTATTATTTTGCTGCCAAACGGACAGCGGAATCAATACGTATCACTTCACCGTTAAGTATTGGGTTCTCAACAATATCACGCACTAGCCTACCAAACTCATCGGGTTTACCTAGTCTAGATGGAAAGGGTAATGTTGCAGCAAGGCTGTCTTGTACTTCTTGAGAAAATGATTCCATCATAGGCGTTAGGAAGAGGCCGGGTGCGATCGCTAATACGCGAATGCCAAACTTTGCGAGCTCACGTGCAGCGGGAAGGGTCATTGATACGATCCCTCCCTTCGAGGCAGAATAGGCAGCTTGACCAATTTGACCTTCATAAGCCGCTACTGAGGCTGTTGAAATGATTACGCCTCGCTCACCGTCTGCGTTTTCTTCTCGGCTTTGCATGTCTGCTGCCGCCAGCCTTAGTACATTAAATGAGCCAACAAGGTTTACTTGAATTACGGTATTAAAAAAGTCTAAAGACATTGGGCCGTCACGCCCAAGAATACGTCCTGGATTGCCAATGCCGGCGCAGTTAACAGCTATACCGCAGGGCCCGTGAGTTTCGCGTGCTTTATTGATAGCTGCTTCAACGCTTTCAGCACTTGTTACATCGCATTCAATTGCAATGCCACCTATTTCTTCAGCAAGGGTTTGCGCTTTTTCGATTTGTAAGTCAAGAATCGCGACCTTGGCGCCGTAACTTGCAAGATAGAGTGCAGTGCCTTTTCCAAGACCTGATGCNCCGCCAGTTACAATTGCGGGTGTACCTTTAATGTCCATTGAATTTACCTATAAGAAAAACTAAAAGTTTGATCGAAGACTGTGCGCCGGGCAAGAGCAAATCAGGATATGGTTTGACAAAATAGGACGAAAACTAGCTAAATGATACATATACTATGTATAAACTTTACCTAAGCGGACGATATGGACAAGCGAAATTCAATTTCACTGTACTATGTACATGCACTTCTGCAGGGTGCCTTGAGGGCCCGAGTCGATGTAAGCAAGGTGATGAGTGATTGCGGTCTTAGTTCAGGTATTCTCTCTGTCAGCTGCTATGGGGGGAGCGATCGTATTTCATCTGAGCGAGTATCAACACTAATTCGTTCTATCTGGCGACTAATGGATGATGAGTTCATGGGCTTTACCGATCAGCCCTGTAAACAAGGTGTTTTTGCCATCGTAGCTAAACAAATGATAAGGGAGCAAACTATTGGTGAA
>NZ_LWFE01001039.1:0-14830 GCF_001635675.1 Oleiphilus sp. HI0061
CTGCTGCGCATAAGGAGTCTGTAAATTCCTGGTCCATTAAGTTGGCACCGGAATTGGGCTTATCAAGAATTAAGTGAACGATATTATCTTGATCTTTTTCTACAATCACTGAACTCGTGTTGTTATTTATACTCACGGCCGTTCTCCTCTTAAACTCTTTCGATAATCGTTGCGATACCCATGCCACCGCCGACACACAAGGTCGCTAGACCAGTCTTTAAGTCACGCGCTTCGAGCTCATCTAGTAACGTACCCAAAATGATTGCGCCTGTTGCGCCTAAAGGGTGACCCATCGCGATTGAACCGCCATTAACATTTACTTTTTCTTCACTCACTTCTAGTTCGTCCATAAAGCGCATGACCACAGAGGCGAATGCTTCGTTCACCTCGAACAAGTCGATGTCCTTAACGTCCATGCCAGCTACTTTAAGTGCTTTTCGTGCAGCGGGCGCAGGACCTGTGAGCATAATCGTCGGGTCAGTTCCAACAACAGCTGTAGAAACAATACGAGCCCGTGGTTCCATACCGAATTTTTTACCAGCAGCCTCACTACCAATTAAGACAGCTGCAGCACCATCAACAATACCCGAGGAGTTACCAGGTGAATGGATGTGATTGATTGACTCAACTTGCGGATAACGCTGACGAGCAACACCGTCAAAGCCCATCTCGCCCATCATCTGGAACGAAGCTTTTAACTTACCCAAGGTCTCCATGGATGCATCCGCCCGAACCAACTCATCGTTCGCTAAAATTTCGATACCATTACGATCAACGACCGGCACCACAGATTTTTCGAAAGAGCCGCGTTCCCAAGCCGCCGCTGCTTTATGATGCGAACGCATAGCAAAGGCATCGACGTCTTCACGGGAGTATCCACCCAAGGTAGCGATCAAATCTGCACCAATGCCCTGCGGCATAAAACCCGTTTTAAAGTTCGTTTCGGGGTCCATTGCCCAAGCACCACCATCGCTCCCCATCGGGACTCGTGACATAGACTCGATACCCCCAGCGACCACGAGATTTTCCCAACCTGAACGAATCTTCATTGCAGCGGTGTTAACCGCCTCGAGCCCCGATGCGCAAAAGCGATTAAGGACAACACCTGCAACATCATCATTCCATCCTGCAGCCAATGCTGCAGTTTTTGCGATATCAGCACCTTGGTCGCCAACAGCGGTAACGCAGCCCATGACGATATCGTCAACCTCAGCTGTATCGAAACCATTGCGCTGTTGAAGAGCGTTTAATAAATCTGAAAGAAGTGTTACCGGTTTTACTTCATGAAGAGCGCCGCTCGCTTTACCTCGGCCCCGAGGTGTGCGAATCGCGTCAAATATTAGGGCTTCATTTGTCATTGTACTTATCCTATAAAATTTGTTCGTCCATTGAATGGAAAACGCATTATTAGGATAGCTGGCTAAGCGAAGGTCTCAATGATATTTCATAGCAATAAAGTTGATCATTTATTGCAAGCTTAGAAAGGGTCTACAGAAAACGCCGACTTTATAGGGGCAATAGCGTATCTATTTCTGTAGGCAGGGGGCTCGCTCCCTCGCAATGAATCTGTATGGTGTCTGCCCGAAGCCAAACCGCCTGCGAGTCGAGGAAGGCTCTGCCTACATTGAGCATTATTAAGCTTTATGCGCCTGTTCTAGATATTCGTGACTTTGCATTTCTAACAAACGGCTTTCTGTACGTTCGAACTCAAAGCTAAGTTTGCCGCCCTGGTAAATTTCATGGATAGGCGCTTCAGCAGAGATAATCACCTTAACGCTGCGGTCATAAAATTCATCAACCATATTGATAAAGCGCCTCGCCTGATCATCTGTATCGATACTCATCTGAGGGACGTTACTCACGATCACTGCGTGAAATTCTCTTGCGATCTCAATGTAGTCATTCTGGCTTCTAGGTCCATCGCAAAGCTCGGAAAATGTAAACCAAACAACATCGTCAGCGTGCCGTAGCGCTTTAAGAGGGCGACCATTAATCTCAAGCTCTAGCTCGTGTGAACCTGCTTCAACAGCGAGCTGTTTAAAGTATTTATCCAAATTGATATCGGCTTGTGCGTCTAAAGGAAAATGATAAAGCTCAGCCTGCTCAAGTGTACGTAAGCGGTAATCGTTACCGCCATCAACATTCACAACCTCGGTGTACTTGTTAACAAGATCGATAGCAGGCAGAAAGCGATCACGCTGTAGGCCATCCTTGTATAAACCATCTGGAACAATGTTTGAAGTACATACAAGGGAAACACCGTTCGCAAAAAGCTCTTGCATTAAACCGCCAAGAATCATTGCATCACCGATATCGGAAACAAAAAACTCGTCGAAGCAAATTATACGGGCCTCATCACTCAACTTCTTCGCAACGATATGCAATGGGTTCTTTTCGCCTTCAAGCGTAGTCAGCTCCTGGTGAACCCTTTGCATAAAGCGATGGAAGTGAATGCGCATTTTTTGCTCAAAAGGCAGGCTTTCATAGAAGTTATCCATTAGATAAGTTTTACCACGACCCACCCCGCCCCAGAAGTAAAGCCCTTTGACAGGCTCTGGCTTCTTTTTAGAAAACTTGTTAAACCACTTCCCGGCTAAGCGCTTGCGCTCTGCTTCATCTGAAATTAGATTTTCATACAGCGTTTGCAGTCTATCTACCGCCATTTTCTGTGCAGGGTCTTTAACGAAACCTTCCTTTTGCAAATCTTGTAAATAACGTTGCAAGGGAGAGAGCGGTAAAGACGACATATTCGAAAAATCCTAATACGAGTAAAACTAACTCTGGAAGCTTTTCTGTGAAACTTTTTTCAGAGGCCTAAAAAAGCGGCTATTTTGAGGCTTGTTGCCGCCTAGGTCAATTTTCGATTAAAAAACTATTTGCTATTGTCTTCAGACTAAAGAGGTTTTAGTATCAATCTATTATATTTTAGTTTTTTATATAACTAACATTTCTAGTTAGCCATAAGAGTGAGAGTAGTCTGTGAGCGAAACAATGATTCAACTTCTGTCGGGTGTGGGTCTGTTCTTTTTAGGCATTGTCGTGGGAGCGGTCTTTCATCGATCTGTCCAAGGCGAAGCAAGTAAGAATAAACGTTTGGAACAAAAATTAGCCGAGCTACAGGCTCGTCATGAAAAGTACCAGGCTGAGGTCAGTGAACACTTTATGGATACCGCGCAAGCTGTACACACCCTCAATAAAAGCTACCGAGAGGTGCATGAGCAGCTCGCCAAAGGCGCAAGCCGCTTGTGCAATGAAGAGCAAGCTGAAGATTTTCTCGCAATCGGCCAATCTAACGCAAGTACTGATAGTGCTGCACAGAAACCCCGCGCTGAAGTTTACACACCACCTATGGACTATGCTCCAAAGAATAGCGACGCCGACACAGGCACACTGTCAGAAACTTATGGCATTACTAAAAAAGAAGTTAGCTCGGAGCAAGAAGAAGAGCTGCTTGTTAAAGAGCCACCAAGAATCTAGGCCATTAAACTGGATTATCGATATCGATAAACTCAAACTCGATATCAAACTTTTCCTGTAAATGTTGCCCAAGTGCTTGAATCCCCCCTTTCTCGGTCGCATGATGGCCTGCGGCGAAATAGGCGACCCCGGTTTCTCTTGCGACGTGAACGGTTGGCTCGGATATCTCACCACTTAGGTAAGCATCAAGGTTCTGACTCACTGCAAGGTCAATCATCCCCTGGGCTGCACCAGTACAAAACCCAATATTCTGTATTAACCGGTTAGGCTCACCAACAAACTCGCATTGGCGACCTAGCTTGTTAGTCACATGCTCGGAAAACTGCTCAACTGTTACCGCCTTATCTAAGCGACCAACCTGCCCCACAGAACGCGGGTTTCCGAGTTCCAGTGGCCCCGTTATATCGATACCAAGACGCAGCGCGAGCTGAGCGTTATTTCCACACTCTGCATGAATATCGACAGGTAGGTGGTAAGCTAAGAGACTAATGTCGTTGACAAGTAACTGCTTAATTCTCTTTTTCTTAATACCCGTAATAGGCTGAGCTTCACCTTTCCAAAAGTAACCATGATGAACCAAAATAGCACAAGCATTCTGCTCTACTGCCGCATCTATTAATGCTTGGGAGGCGGTTACTCCACCAACGATTCGCTTAACAGAAGCTCGACCTTCTACCTGGATACCGTTCGGGCAATAGTCCTTAATCTTATCAACCGATAAATATTGCTGAAGATAGGTACTCAATTCTTGTAAGTTAACCGACATGATTACGGACCTAAGCTACTTGATGCGATATTCAGCGGAACGAGCGTGGGCTGTCAATCCTTCACCACGAGCAAGTACCGATGCCACCTTCCCTAACTCACTTGCACCCTCTGCTGAGAAGTGCAAAATCGAAGAGCGTTTCTGGAAATCGTACACACCTAGAGGCGAAGAAAAGCGTGCAGTTCCAGAAGTTGGTAATACATGGTTAGGTCCAGCACAATAGTCACCAAGCGCTTCGGCGGTATAGCGGCCCATAAAGATTGCGCCTGCATGGCGAATCTCTGTCAACAAGGCATCGGGATCTTCTACTGATAACTCCAGGTGCTCAGGTGCTATCAGGTTGCTAACATGAGCCGCTTGGCTCAGAGAGTCGACCTTAATGAATGCTGCCCTGGATACCAGCGATGCTGTGATTATTTCCTCACGCTCCATCGTTGGCAACAATTTGCTAATACTGGCTTCAACCTGATCTAAAAACTGCTCGTCTTGTGATATCAAAATAGGCTGAGCGTTTTCATCATGCTCTGCCTGTGAAAACAGGTCCATTGCAATCCAGTCTGGGTCAGTTTTCCCATCGCAAATCACAAGAATCTCTGAAGGACCGGCAATCATATCAATACCAACGGTACCAAATACTTCTCGCTTGGCGGTCGCCACAAAAATATTTCCTGGCCCAACAATTTTGTCGACTGCTGGAACAGTCGCTGTACCGTAAGCTAAGGCTGCAACCGCTTGAGCCCCCCCAATAGTGAAGACACGGTCGACGCCGGAAAGCGCCGCAGCTGCCAATACAAGCTCGTTAACTTCACCCTTAGGTGTTGGCACCACCATGATGACCTCAGGCACACCTGCTACCTTTGCAGGAATAGCATTCATCAAAACAGACGAAGGATAAGCCGCTTTACCACCTGGCACATACAAACCTGCCTTATCAAGTGGTACTACTCGCTGGCCAAGGCGCGTGCCATCCACTTCAGTAAAGTCCCAAGAACCCTGATTCTGTTTTTCGTGATAGCCTTTTACCCGCTGTGCAGAGATCTCCAAAGCCTGCTTTTGATCGGTAGGTAGGCTTTGAAGCGCTTCCATTAAGCGTGCCTTTGGAATCTCTAGCTCAGAGGCACTTCCAACACTCAAACCATCAAACTTAGAAGTGTATTTAACCAAGGCATCGTCGCCAGTAGATTTAACGTCATCCAGAATCGTTTTGACCGTCGCATGAACGTCATGATCAAGCTGATCATCCCATGCAACCAATTGCTTTACAGCAGCTTCAAAATTATCATCAGTACTGGATAAACGTTTAATATCTACCATTGAGATTTTCCTGTGTTAATAGTCATAACTCACCGAAGGTCAGCTTTGATAGCTTTATTTAACGGCTTTCTTCATTTTTTCAATAATTGGTTGAATTTGTGCGTGCTTCATTTTCATTGACGCACGATTCACAACAAGACGAGTTGTAATATCAGGGTGAATCATTTCCCTTGGCTCTAAGCCATTTGCTTTTAGGGTATTTCCGGTATCGACGATATCGACAATTTCATCAGCTAAATCTAATAGGGGCGCCAACTCCATCGCCCCATACAGCTTGATGATGTCAGTCTGAATACCTTGCTGCGAATAGAATGCTTTAGCCAGGTTTACAAACTTAGTGGCAACACGAATTCTTCCCTTAGGGCTAACACTACCTTTTTTCGCAGCAGTCATTAACTTGCATTTGGCAATACCTAAATCTAATGGCTCGTATAGGCCATCCGCGCCATGTTCCATTAGGACATCTTTTCCGGTAACACCGATATCTGCGCCGCCGAATTGAACATATGAAGGCACATCGGTGGCCCGGAGAATAATCATTTTCACATTCTCTACAGTGGTATCAAAAATCAGCTTTCGACTACTGGTGACATCTTCTAGCGGCTCGATTCCAGCCTCTTTAATCAGCGGAAGCGTCTCTTTCAAGATGCGCCCTTTTGACAAAGCAATTATTAGATTCTCTGACATAATTTTTTACTCTTAAACTTCACCGTCTAACTAGGCAGGCGCTTTATTTTTGCACCCAGTAGCTGCAGTTTTTCTTCAATGCATTCGTAACCACGATCAACATGGTAAATACGATCAACAAGCGTATCACCTTTCGCAACAAGCCCCGCAATTACCAATGAAGCAGAGGCACGAAGGTCAGTTGCCATAATAGGCGCAGCATGTAATTGCTCAACCCCGGTAATGATCGCAGTGTTGCCTTCGAGCTTAACGTCAGCCCCCATGCGCATTAACTCGTGAATATGCATAAAACGGTTTTCAAATACTGTTTCTGTAATTGAACCTGTGCCTTCTGCTACGCAATTCATCGATGCAAACTGTGCCTGCATATCAGTTGGAAACCCGGGATAAGGTGCAGTTTTCACTGATACAGCTTTAGGGCGCTTACCCTTCATATCCAGCTCAATCCAGTCTTTCCCTGTGGTAATGTGTGCCCCGGCTTCCTTAAGCTTGACCAGAACTGCTTCCAACAAATCAGCACGTGTGTCTTTAAGCTTTACGCGGCCACAGGTCGCAGCGGCAGCACAAAGGTAAGTACCTGTTTCAATACGATCTGGCAGCACGTCATAATGACAACCTTTTAAGGATGCAACGCCATTAATTTCAATCGTTGCGGTACCGTGACCTTTAACATCAGCTCCCATCGCATTCAGACACTCACCCAAGTCAACGACTTCAGGTTCTCGTGCAGCGTTATTCAGGATGGTTTTACCCTCAGCCAAAGCGGCAGCCATCATCAGGTTTTCAGTACCCGTTACAGTTACCGTATCAAGAAAGATGTTTGCACCTTTAAGCCGACCATTGCTAGAAGCTCTAATATAGCCATCTTCGACCTGTATATCGGCCCCCATTGCTTCGAGACCGCGCAGGTGCAAGTCCACTGGTCGACTTCCTATCGCACAACCTCCAGGCAAAGATACTTCCGCCCGACCGAAATGAGCAAGCAAAGGTCCAAGTACCAAAATAGACGCTCGCATGGTTTTAACCAGCTCATAAGGAGCAGTTAGTTCTTTAATAGTTGACGCATTTATCTCGACACTCATTTTTTCGTCGATCGTCAACTCAACCCCCATGCGTCCCATCAACTCAATCATCGTCGTGACGTCGTGTAAATGAGGAAGATTGCCAACAGTAACGGGTTCATCAGCCAACAAAGCTGCAGCCAGAATGGGCAAAGCTGCATTCTTAGCGCCAGAGATACGAATATCACCGTCAAGCTTTACACCACCACCAATTAATAACTTATCCACGATAAGCATCCTTCTATGTATTTGTTAAATTTGTCTACTGAGATATGCCTAAACAAAAGACTAAGCTTTTTCAGCCCACTCTTGGGGAGTATAGGTTTTGATGATGACCGCGTGTATCGTCCCATCAATTATATATTTATTAAGGCATGCGTAGATTAGCTGCTGTTTTTTTACGGGGCTTAGGCCAGCGAAGACCTCGCCTATCGCTGTAACCTGGTAGTGATAACCGTCAGACTCTACCCTTACTTCGACATCGTCCATTTGATCAAGAATTAGCTTTTCAACTTCTGATGCTTGCATACTCGCCCACTACCCAGTTAATTAATGATTGAAAAATAATAATATCGCTACACATGACAAAAAGGCATGCGTAAAAAGGCGGTATCATACAGGAATCGCAGAAGGGACTAAAGCCGCTTTATTACAAAGCATGCAAGAATAACGAGCAATATAGCCTTAATAAAAGACCAAGCTCTAGACACTAATTAGAGAGCAAAAGGCTAAGCAGATCCACCAGAGAGCTATTCAGCGCCCGCCAAGATCGATTCAACACCACCAACGCGCGCCATATTAAACAAATATTCAGGAAGATTGACATAAGATAATACGCAAGAGTGCTTGTTAGCGGCACGTAAACCACTCAGCAGAATGGCCACGACAATACTACTGACACTCTCTACGCCAGATACATCAATTTTAACAGACTTGTGTTCCGAGGAAGACTCCTGAACAAAGCTCAGAAGCAATGATTTTGCCTCACGAGCCTCACGCTCTGATAACGAACCAGCAAGTGATGCTTCAAGCATATCGCCCTGACTACCTTCCTTGCGTGAAATAGATATCACCTTAGGCACCCTCGGCTACAGAAGCCGTTTCTGGCTTAGTAATGATAATATCAGTACCGTCAGGTTTCTTAATATCTAGGTCGACACTCCACCCATCAATAACTAAGTCGAGGTCGCCTTTGCTTTTCCTATATTGAAGAGCAAAACGATCCCTGAAGGCCAAACCAACGTTGACACCGAAAACAATTACGTTTTCCATCAGCCACTGATTTTCTTTATTTAAATACATCGAATAAGCAACCGGCAGCACAGTGCCATTATCTGTTATCACTTGCATATCAACCACAGCTTTCTTATCACTACGGCTATTAAGCTTGGCTTTTGTTACTTTGATATCAAAGACACCACTTTCCACCAATGTTTTGGTATAGGTCGTATACAAACTATCTTTAAAAACCGAAACAAATCGATTTTTTTGTTCCTTAGAAGCCCTGCGGCCATACTTTCCCATGACACGTGCAGCGATACGACGAAAGTCCACTATTTTATTTAGTGCACCATCCATACTCGCTAAAAAGCGCTCTGGATCAGTTTCGTAGTATTCCCTTTCTACCTTAAATAATTCCAACACTTCAGTAACATTTTTCTCAACAGTCAGCCTGATTTCTTCAGACTCCAGACCCTGACTTGCGGTCGTGGTCGCTGCGTAAGATACTTGAGCTGCTGCAATACCAAGCGCCAAAACCAGCCAAAGAGTAACCAACTTAAATGCTTTATTCATAACGTTAAATTCTTATCAAATAAAAGTGAACCAGATTAGGAACTACCCAAAACTAGTCATTACACCATTAATTAGAGATCTATCTGGCCCGAGGCGAACGCACCAATAATTTTCTCTAAATTCATCGCAGACTGCGTATCAAAAATGGTATCGCCGTCTTTCAATAGCTCTTCTTCCCCACCAACACTGAGATCAACATACTTCTCTCCCAGTAAACCGGCCGTCTGAATCGATGCGACACTATCTGCTGACAGCTGATCAACAGATGAATATATTTCCATCTCTACCAGCGCTGTGTAAGACTGCTCATCAAGACTGATCCCGCTAACCTTTCCAACCGTTACACCAGATAATGACACCCGTCCTCTAACAGCGAGACCGCCTAGGTCGTCAAATTGGGCATATATTTTGTAGGTATCACGCGCCGAATCGCTTGTTAAACCACTCACTTGTATTGCCAAAAACGCCAAGGCAGCGAATCCGGCTATCATAAATACCCCTACAGCCGCTTCTATTGTTCTCTCATACATATGACGTCATTTTCCCTAAAAAGTTTAGTTTATTTTAAATAATTGTTTAGAAAGAGCTAAACATTACCGCTGTTAGTAGGAAGTCCAAGCCAAGCACCGCTAGCGATGAATATACGACGGTTTTAGTGGTAGCTATACTAATCCCTTCTGATGTAGGAATACTATCGTATCCTTGGAACACTGCTATCCATGTACAGACCAATCCAAACACAACACTCTTGATAATGCCATTTACAATATCTTCACGAAACTCTACCGAGCCCTGCATATTAGCCCAAAACGACCCCTCGTAAACACCCAACCAGTCTACGCCAACGAGCAAACCGCCAAAAACACCAACCATACTAAAGATTGCAGCCAGAAGCGGCATCGAGATAAAACCAGCCCACAAGCGAGGTGCAATAACGCGCTTTAAGGGGTCAACACCCATCATTTCCATACTACTGAGCTGCTCGGTAGCCTTCATCAGGCCAATTTCTGCCGTTAAAGCTGAACCTGCGCGGCCAGCGAACAGTAACGCTGTCACCACCGGCCCCAGCTCTCTAACCAGTGTTAAGGCAACCATCTGCCCAACAGCTTGTTCTGAACCATAATCGACGAGAATGCTGTAGCCCTGTAAAGCAAGCACCATACCGATAAACAAGCCGGATACAATAATAATAACAAGCGACAACACTCCGACGTGATATAACTGTTTGACCAGAAGGCGAAAGCCTTTGAGGTTTGGCGTTAAACCGAAAATAGCACGGAGCAAGAAAATCCCCGAACGCCCCATCGCCGCCCAAAAATCTATTCCCTTACGTCCATATTGAACAAAAAAATCAATCACTAAGCTAATCTCACACTTGAAGGAACTATGGGCTACCCTAACAATTCGCTACGAAAATCTGTAGCCGGGTAATGAAAAGGAACAGGGCCATCAGGCAAACCGTTAAGAAACTGCTTTACCAGCGGAGAGCCTGAGGTTTTTAGCTCCTCTGGAGAACCTTCACCAATGACAACACCGTCAGCCAAGATTACAGCATGATCACAGATGCTTAGGGACTCTGTAATATCATGCGAAACCAGCACGCTCGTTAAGCCTAATGCATCATTAAGCAAGCGAATCAATTGAACCAGCACTCCCATCGCAATAGGGTCCTGACCTGCAAAAGGTTCATCATACAAAATTAATTCGGGGTCCAAAGCAATGGTTCTTGCCAGGGCAACTCGCCGCGTCATCCCGCCCGACAACTCAGAGGGCATCATCTCTCTTGTGCCTCGCAAGCCCACGGCATGGAGCTTCATCAAGACAATATCTCGAATGATATCCTCAGGCAGATTAGTATGTTCGCGAAGAGGGAAAGCAACATTCTCATAAACACTCAGATCGGAGAATAGCGCTCCACTTTGAAAGAGCATTCCCATTTTCTGACGAGCTTCAAACAAATCTTTACGCTTAAGCTTGCTAACATCGACTCCGTCAACCAGTATCTCACCACTTACAGGCCGTAACTGACCACCGATCAATCTCAGCAGAGTAGTCTTTCCGGTTCCACTAGGCCCCATTATTGCGGTAACTTTTCCACGAGGGATATGCAAGGTCGCACCATTGAAAATACTTCGATGCCCTCTGACAAAATGGAGATTATTAATTGTTATATATGAATCCAAGATAGATTATCCCTAAACCTAGTAAATTCGCCACCGACTGACGCATTGCTTGGCTATTTAAACAAAGCTGCCTCATAGAGCCAAGGAAATTTAGCAATTTATTTGTACTTAATTCTCATCTTCATCAAATTGCTTTGCAATTACAAATTGGACATAATCACTTGCTTGCAATACCTGGCGATATCTTCACTAATAGGTATACTAAGGCCCTTCATTACACCCCTAGAAAAAACATTGATTAGATACTAACCTATGCTTCTATTTTCTTTAGCAATTATCCTCGGGCTTATTGTTCTTATTTGGAGTGCTGACCGATTCGTCAGTGGCGCCGTCGCTACAGCGCTCAACCTTGGCATGACACCGATGATGATCGGCTTAACAGTTGTTGCCTTCGGCACCTCAGCTCCCGAATTAATTGTTTCAGGTACTGCAGCACTAGACAATGCAAGTCACCTTGCGGTAGGAAATGCGATCGGTTCGAATATCGCAAACATTGCCCTAGTACTTGGCGCAACAGCACTGGTCTCGGCCATCCCCCTTAAAAAGGCAATTCTGAAGGTTGAGTTCCCGGTACTCATGGTCGCGACTTTCTTGGCCACCCTATTACTCAGTGACGGCATGCTGGATGCACTCGACGGTGTTGCACTATCTATAATTTTGTTTATTTCACTCATTGCTCTCGCCAAACTTCAAAACGCACCCGCGGGAGAAATCGATGAAATAGAAGACAGCAGATCCATCTCTGCAAAAAAAGCCTACATTCTTCTAGCTATAAGTATTGCTCTATTGCTCGCCAGTTCAAAGCTTTTGGTTTGGGGGGCAGTTGGCATCGCTACCGAGCTCGGCGTGAGCAAAATCATCATCGGCTTAACGATTGTTGCCATTGGAACCAGCCTACCCGAACTTGCAGCCTCCATTGCAAGCGCCCTTAAAGGCCATCACGACCTTGCCTTGGGAAACATTATCGGCTCAAACTTGTTTAATCTATTAGCAGTGCTAGCAATTCCTGCATTTCTTCACCCAATCTCACAGGGTGGCATCCCGATTAGTGAAGAGACACTATTCCGAGACTACGCTCTCATGTTTGCCCTGACCTTCGGGCTCGCTGCCATGGTTTATATCAAGCACGCAACCAAGAAGAACAGCCTTGGACCGGTAGCCGGCACGCTATTACTTGCTATCTATGGTGGCTACCTTTATGTATTGTACGAACAAACTGTACTTGCCTAGTTACAACACCTTCAACTTCACAACTAAGACTTTAGGGCCACCAACATGACTTTTAACGCACTTCCAAAAAACATTGCAGATAAAGCAGCCAGTATTAAACTCGTCGCACTCGATGTTGACGGCGTCATGACTAGCGGCAGTGTTTATTTCTCTGCACAAGGAGACGAACTAAAAGCCTTTAATATTCTTGATGGCCAAGGAATTAAAGCACTAATGAAGCATGATATCGAAGTCGCTATTATCACAGGTCGAACCTCAGCACTAACGGCGAGGCGCGCAAAAGACCTTGGCATTAAAAACATCCTTCAAGGAAGAGAAGACAAAAAAATTGCCCTAGGTGAAATTAGCGAAGAACTCGGTATTTCCTTTGACCAAATATGTTACGTGGGCGATGACTTACCTGACTTATCTGCAATCACCAGCGTGCAGCTAGGCATCACAGTTCCCAATGCGCATAGCCTTATTAAAAAGCATGCAGCACATTGCACTCAAACCCCTGGCGGCCAAGGTGCTGTCCGTGAAGTTTCTGACCTTATCCTGGAAGCTAAAGGACTTCTGGAAGCGTACCACCAGAGCTATTTATCTTAGACTCAAAACAGGCTATTTATGCTTAACCCGAGCCATTACAGACCTTTAATCATTGCCCTAGCCTGCCTTGCACTGGGTCTAATTTTATTTTCTGAAGAAAAGATAAAAGATACCCAAAAAAGCGCATCAGAAGCAGGTACAGACAGGCCCGCTGCATTCGTCGAAGGCGCAAGATTTACGCTATATGATGACAAAGGCTTCTCAACCAACTTACAAAGTAAAAGCGCATTATTTTACGCACAATCTGACCAAATCGATATCGAGCACATTGAGGCGACACTCTCAAATGAACAGGGAGAAATAATTCAACTTAGTGCCAACAATGGTGAAATCCAGCCAGACAGCGATACACTAATGCTTTCCGGAAATGTCATCATCGAGCAGATTATCCCCAGCGATAAAACATGGAGCATTGAAAGCGATCAAATATCGATAGACCGAAAACAGGCCTTTATCTCATCAAACCAAGCCGTTACCATTAGGAAAGATCAAAGCGTCATTCAAGCAACCGGCTTAAACGGCTGGCTTAATGAAAAACGCATTGAACTCCTTAGCAATGTCAGAGGACAGTATGCCTTCAATAAATAGCTTGCTCCGTGCCACCCTGTTAACCCTTTTGCCTGCTTTTTGTTTTGCAATCGACCCGAGCAGTAAACTTCCAATATCCATAGAGTCAGACCAGGCTAGCCTTGACGACCAGAATGGCACGTCAACCTATACCGGCAATGTCATAATCTCCCAAGGTTTATCTCGCCTAGAAGCAGATAATATTTCTGTAAAGGCGACAAATCGCAGCATTACAACCATCCAGGCCTCTGGCCAGCCAGCACACTTTGTACAACAAGTAAGCGCCGATAGCCCGAACACTCATGGCTATGGCAGCTCTATTACTTATATTGCAAAAGACAACTTGTTACGTTTTTCCGGCCAAGCTAAGTTAGTACAACAAGACAACTCCTTTTCAGGTGAAGAAATAGAGTACGACATTGTACGAAGAGCTATACGCGCCAAGGGAGATCAGACCCAAGGGTCTCGAGTTAAAATTCATTACTACCCTAATGCCGAGACCGCATCGGAAAATACTGAAGTGCCACTAATAAAAGGTTCTCCAGAAAACGAAAACAAACTGCCACTCGAACCTGCTCCAAATGCCGAGTCCGGTGCCGAGCAAAAGCAATAGACCTGAGCAACAATGAAAACTTTAAAAGCAGAAAACCTAGCCAAGGCCTATGATAAACGCCAAATAGTTAAAGATGTTTCCCTGACTATCAACAGCGGTGAAGTGATCGGGCTGCTCGGCCCTAACGGTGCTGGTAAAACCACTTGTTTCTATATGATTGTAGGCCTGGTTAAGCATGATAAAGGCAAGATATCAGTTAATGATACCGACCTATCATCCATGGCTATGCATGATAGGGCACGAAACGGTGTCGGCTACCTGCCCCAGGAAGCTTCAATATTTAGAAAGTTAAGTGTTCGAGACAATATCCTGGCGGTACTAGAGATTAGAAAAGATCTTTCTCGCAGCGAAAGGCGACAAAGAATGGAAGCCTTACTCGAAGAGTTTCACATCACTCACATCAAAGATAGTCTTGGCATGGCCTTGTCAGGCGGTGAACGTAGGCGAGTGGAAATAGCCAGAGCTTTAGCAATGGAGCCTGACTTCATTCTACTCGATGAGCCCTTCGCAGGTGTCGACCCAATATCGGTCAACGACATCAAGTCAATCG
>NZ_LWFE01001040.1:0-18449 GCF_001635675.1 Oleiphilus sp. HI0061
CATTAATTTTACTGCGTAGCGGCTCATCAATGCTATGATTCATTGCCAGCACAGACTCGGGAATCCTGTCGTCCCCTTTAGCGAACAGGTCAGTAAGTTTATCTAATAAAGTTGGCAGAACTTTTAAACGAGCACCTGCACCGATTAGAACCATCCCTTTGAGCGAGCGGTGCCCTTGCGCTGCCAAAGCCAGTACCACGGCACTACCTAAGGAGTGCCCGACCAGTATGACATCGTCTAGCGTATCGAGATAAGTGCCAACAGACTGTACATAGTCTTCCATAGTTTTAAGCTTTGGGCCATTAGGATGTCCCGGTAAATCAACCGCTTCCGAGTGGCTGAAATGCACAAGCTGCTGCTCCCAAACCACACTATTCATACCCGAGCCATGTATAAAAACCAGCTTCATAGACTCACCTTTCTAAACAGCCGATGCCAAGTTACGACTAGAGGCTTCCGAGAACAAATAGCTTTGCATCGCTCTTAGTAACAAAGTTTGCGATAAGCTCACCTCACCCACTGTATTCAACATGGTTGATAGATCCTGCTCCGTCAATTTGTGTTCCTGACTATCGGAATATATCGCTTGGGTTACGACTTGTTTATGCTCATCAGTATTACGTTTAAGCTCCGTGTACATTTCTAACAAAACCACCTCATTGCGATGGTTAAATAAGTCACTCACCCCGGAATAAAAAGCCTCTACCTGAGCAATAATTTGTTGATAGGTATTATAAATAAAGAGGTTATCAGACTGTCTGAGATAGCTTAGATCATGACGAATATCTTTAACCTCCTTGGCGGCATAGGTGGCATTTCGAATTGCTTCCAATATCTGCTCAATACGCTCAGATTGATCTGTTTCAACGCGCCCTTTCTGCACACGATAAGCAAACTCTACGACCTCACCTTCTAGCTGTTTAATATCTTCATAGCCATCATCAAACTGATCCGTATCATTCAAATACCCTGCATTCTCCGGCTCTGAGCCAATCAATTTACTTTGTTTAATATTAAGGGTATTAATATTAAAACAGGCCAGATTTAACACCAATACACGGCTAAATAGATGAATTGACTCTGACTCCAGGGCCAAGAGGGATTCTTCCACTTCACCTTCTGGAATTGACTTGATATGGCAATTAATGGCACTGGTATCTTCTTTGAAGAGCCTTTCCAGCATGCGTGCAAATGCCCCCAAAAAGGGAATAAAGAGGCAAATACCAATTACATTAAAGGTACTGTGGAAGGCGACCAAACCAAGTAAAGGGTCTTCGACTTGGTAGACATCATTGATAATTTTCAACAGCAAAGGCAAACATAGGAGTGCCAATAAATCGGTGATCAGGTTGAAAAAGAAGTGCGCTGCTGCCACCTGCCTTTTAATTGGCGTTCCTTTTAAGGCACCGAGCATAACAGTGCCGGTGGTTCCTAGGTCTGCACCGATCACTAATGCCGCCGCTTGATCTAATCCAATTATTTGAGCATTAAGTGCACTCAAGGTGATCATCATTGTCGCGGAGCTGGATTGAATGATGGCCGTGAAGATAACGCCCACTAGAAAAAAAACAAAAATTCCATACTCTTTGAATATAGAGACATCGAAGCTTTGCGAAAAAGCCTCAATGCTATCTTTCATCAGCACCAAGCCCATCAGCAACAGCCCTAAGCCCATTAATAGGCGACTCATGTGACGGAGCTTTTTATCATCACCAAAGCTAACTAAACCTAAACACCCCAGACCCAGCATCGGTAGATAGAAAGCAGACAAACTGAGCTTAAAGCCCAAGGTTGCAACGATCCAGCCGGTAAACGTTGTTCCCAGATTAGACCCTAGAATGATCCCCAGCGCATTGCGCATATCGAGAATACCGGCCCCGACAAAGGCCAGCGTCATTAAGCCAACAACCGAACTGCTCTGCAGAATGGCTGTTGCGACCGTCCCACCTAGTATCGACTTTAAAGGATGAGTTGTATGCTTGCGCAGCATGACTTTCAAGGAACGACTGCTTAAAGCCTTCAAGGCCTTCTCTAGTTGATCAATACCAAATAGAAATACCCCGATTCCTGAAATAAACTCTAGTAACTGAAATTGCTCCATATCCAACCTTAATTATTGACCGAGACTATTTACTAATTCAGTTCAAATTCCTGACCAGGCTCCGGTACACAAGCTTTCAAACCCAACTGCTCTTTTATCTTCATACGCATTGAGTCAGAGGCACTACGCTCACCATGGGTAACGAACACTTGCTTGGGGGAGATCTTTGACGCACGCAACCAGTCAATAATTTCTTGATAGTCGCCGTGGGCAGACAGGCTACCACTATGATAAACCTCCGCTTTCACAGGGTAGTACTGGCCGTGTATTTTGACTTCAGCAGCACCACTGACCAGGGTATCACCTCGCGTTCCAGGTGCCTGAAATCCGATAAAAACGATACTGTGCTGATGATGCGGTAAGAGATTTTTTAAGTGGTGTAAAACTCTGCCACCACTTGCCATACCGCTGGCAGAGATGATTACTGAAGGATAAGAACTGCCATTAAGTGCGATAGACTCTTCAGCGGTGCGTACAAAATGAGTTCCATGGTCTATTTCAGCACACTGGCTGGCACTAAGCTTGTGCTCTTTATTGTGCCGACAATAGATCTCGGTCGCCGTAATCGCCATGGGGCTATTGAGAAATATGGGTAAGTCAGGTATTCGCCCCTGTTTCTTAAGCTCTTGAAGAATATGAAGATTAATTTGCGTACGGCCAACCGCAAAGGAAGGCATCAAGACAATGCCACCGCGCTTACTGGTTTTATTGATGATTTCTTCAAAGAATGCAAAGGCATCGATATCTTCATGTAGTCGATCACCATAAGTCGACTCTACCACCAAGTAATCTGTTTCACTTAGCTTTTGAGGCGCTTTCATTACCAAGTCATCAGAGCGACCAACGTCTCCACTAAAGGTTATGCTTCTTCCCAAGGCGCTAAGTCGAATAGAGGCGGCACCCAGGATATGCCCAACCGGCTTGAATTCAACCTGCACCCCTTTAAGGATCTCTATTTCCTTATTCATCGAGACAGGTTCAAATAATTCCAGCGATGCGTTCGCATCCTCTTCCGTATAAAGAGGCAACGCAGGAGAGTGCTTAGAGAATCTTTTTCGATTTGCGTAGCGAGCATCTTCTTCCTGAAGGAAACCGGCGTCAGGTAGAAGCACACCACACAGGTCTAAGGTACCACTACTACAATAGATTACACCCTTGAATCCGGCCTTCTTAAGAGCAGGAATATAACCACTATGATCTACATGCCCATGAGTCAGTAAGATAACGTCGAGACTTGAGGCATCGATCGGAAACGGTTGCCAGTTCTTGTCTCGTAGGTTTTTTACCCCTTGAAACATACCGCAGTCAACCAGGACTTTCTTGTCGTTTATAGTCAGAAGGTATTTGGAACCTGTAACTGTACCAGCACCACCGATAAATTTTATTTTTAACATGCTCTTATCCTTAGACTCGTTATTCCAAGCATACAAAATCAAGGCCTAAAATGTATATATGTTTTGAGGAAGCCATCACTCAGTTAAGCTAGGCAAGGAGTTCCACTCCTCACATGAACCTTCCCCGAACCTCACGGCCAGTTAACAGTAGAAGACTCTGGCTACAATAATATAGTGTTAAAACGCTCCATGAACCGACCGATATCAAGTCACGACATCAATTATTGACGCCCATGAATAATTTCATGTTATTTTATGAATATTCGTATAAGAAAAATCAGGTAACGCAATGAGCCGCACCAGTGAGCCCAACAAAACTGCCCAACAGGAACTTAACTTCCTGCAATTAAAACGAATGCATATCGACACGCATCAAGAGCCTGTCATTTATATGCATAAAAATTGCCACGTCTGTCGCTCTGAGGG
Source organism: Oleiphilus sp. HI0061 (assembly GCF_001635675.1). NCBI lineage: Bacteria > Pseudomonadati > Pseudomonadota > Gammaproteobacteria > Oceanospirillales > Oleiphilaceae > Oleiphilus > Oleiphilus sp. HI0061. Next base: position 3,922 of record NZ_LWFE01001040.1, read on the forward strand.
ATTTTATGCCCAAAGTCGTGTGCGTATCACCACTGAAAAGAACAGCATTATTGCAACAGTAAATATGGTGACTAATGGAGACTTGTCTCGTCAGGAGGTTGGCCTGTCCGAGTCGGCATGGAAATTACTGAGTGCCGATGAAGGCGAACGGGCTTACTTTTCCCATGCAAAACCGGCCGATTCGATGAGCGCAGTTCGCGGCAAAGTCTACGGTAATAGTTTTAACGACTACTCTAGCAAGCATATTATTCACGATATCACGAGAGGCTACTATTCTGACATTCAGCTAGCCGCCTTTGTCACCGCTTGTGCAGGAAACCGACTCAATACCGACGAAATTATTTCCCTTACCAAGGCCATGGTCGATGCAGGTAGTCAACTCGAGTGGGGCAGTGAAAAGGTGATGGATAAGCACTGTGTTGGAGGCTTACCTGGCAATAGAACGACACCCATCGTCGTCGCTATTGTAAGTGCTGCCGGTTTGATCATGCCGAAAACTTCCTCACGCGGTATTACCTCACCTGCCGGTACCGCCGACACCATGGAAACTCTTGCTCCCGTGACCTTGAGCATTGAGCAAATGAGATCAGTAGTTGAACAAGAAGGCGGCTGTATTGCCTGGGGAGGCTCAGTTAGCCTTAGCCCGGCAGATGATATTCTGATTCGTGTCGAACGTGCACTCGACCTTGATAGCGAAGGCCAATTGGTCGCATCGGTGATATCCAAAAAAGTGGCTGCCGGGTCAACACATGCCTTAATCGATTTGCCGGTTGGCATTACCGCCAAAGTTCGCGATATGGACTACGCGACAAAACTATCGACACAGCTAGAACGAAGCAGTGAAGCCTTAGGATTAAAAATATCCTGCCTAATGACAGATGGCCAACAACCCGTGGGTTTCGGCATCGGCCCTGCCTTGGAAGCGCAAGATATTTTAACCGTACTACAAAATAGCCCGCTAGCACCTCAAGACCTAAGACAGAGAGCACTACTGATTGCTGCAAAGATTTTGGAAATGGGCGATGCGGCAGAGCCGAATCACTGCCTTGATAGGGCCACAGAAATTCTGGATTCAGGCAAAGCCTGGACAAAATTCCAAGCTATATGTGAGGCGCAGGGAGGTATGAGGGAACCACCCAAGGCCCCCTATCGTCATGAGGTATTCTCGGATAAACAGGGTATAGTTTGTTACATCAATAACCGCTTTATCAGTAAACTGGCTAAACTCGCTGGCGCGCCCTCTGCAGCTGCCGCCGGTATACTCTTTAAGACCCATTTAGGGGATATAGTCGATATTGGTACACCACTTTTTGAACTGCACGCAGAAACAAAAGGTGAACTTGAATATGCGATCGACTTTCTAAGCGCTCACCCTGATGCTATTCGAATTGAGGAAGAAACTCTATGAAACCTTTAATTTTTGACCTCTACGCTGCACCTGAGCTATTCGCTGCGCTATCTACGGAGTTAAATGCAGAACCTGCCAAGTTGGAACACCGCCAGTTCCCTGATGGTGAAACTTACATGAGAGTACATAGCGATTACCAGCAGCGTGAAGCCATTATAGTCTCGAATATGCACCAGCCAAATTCAAAGTTTCTACCCTTGGTTTATCTTTGCGAAACCTTACGCGAGCTTGGAATAGCCAGTACTACCTTAGTCTGTCCTTATCTTCCCTATATGCGTCAGGATATTAAGTTTCACGAAGGAGAGGCTCTGACTTCACGCTATTACGCTAAGTTGTTAAATCAGTATTTAGATCGCTTAATCACCATCGACCCTCACCTGCATCGCTACCATTCACTGGGTGAAATTTACACAATGGAAACACACACTCTGCAAGCTAACCCTTTAATAGCCTCATGGGTTAAAGAAAATATTGAGACCCCCTTGGTGGTTGGCCCTGACAGTGAAAGTGAGCAATGGGCTGCGGCGGCAGCAGACATGATTGGCTGCCCCTACTTAATTCTAGAAAAACAACGTTTCGGCGATAAGAACGTAGAAGTTTCGAGCCCAAATGCTCAAGACTTTGCACAAAGAACCCCCGTACTTATTGACGATATTATCTCGACAGGTCGGACCATGATTCGTACTGCCGAAGCGCTTGTAGCCGAAGGTTTACAAGAGCCTATATGCATTGGTGTGCACGCACTTTTCTCTGAAGATGCATACTGTGAAATGTCTAAAGCACCGATCAAAGACATACTAACTTGTAACACCGTCCCCCACTCAACAAACACTATAGATATTGCCAGTATTATTGCAGAAGTCTTGAAGTAATAAAGCCAAATGTTAACTCACTTGAAACATTGACTATAAGATTTACAAAGCCACATTTTTATCATACGAAGCTTGCGCACAACTTAGACGAATAATCACTTTATAGTGCTTGAAAAACTGGCATCAAAATCATCACCGCTATTATCTAAGTGATTTCACAAAATTTTGCAGAGATCTTGTAAATTCGTGGACCTGCCCACACCTTCTAGCTGTACAGTTTTTGATCGCACCGATAAAATATCGCTAACACTTTGTAACAGTAAGAGGTCGTTACCGTGCACGATGGATCAAACTTTAAAGAAGCGGAGTCTTCTCACTTAGGTAATCAGGACTCTCGTATCGTCCCGATCGATTTTGATAAACTAAGATACTTAGCTTCGAACAAGCCAGAAGCATTTGAGCGTTACCGTGAAGAGCTCTATCAACAAGCAATCGAGCAAGCACCTATTGAACTTCAGCGCCGTTTGAAAGGAGTGCAGTTCAGGATAAATATGGCCAGGCAAGGTGCCAGAAGCCCATTATCGTCCTGTATGAGACTTTCAGAAATGATGCATGATTCGTTTGTGGAACTACAACTGGCATTGGCAAACCCACGAAAGTATTTACAGGAGCAAAGCAGCAAGCCTGCGGAAAGTGCGGAGATTGTTGAGTTGTTTCCCAAGTAGAGCCTGCCCCGTGCTACCCCGTCAGCGAGCCGTGGAAGGCTCTGCCTACAAGAACAAAAAAGGGGAACCGCTATGGCTCCCCTTTTTTAATTTCTTTGCTGGTTTATAGCAATTCTTCCAACTTAGCCATTACCTTATCAGCAAACTCTGTTGTGCTTAGAATCTCGATGCCCTGACCAGGCTTAGACAAGTCACTTGTAGAGAAGCCTGCTTCGAAGACGCTCTGCATAGCAGTCCAAACCGCTTTCGCTTCTTCTTCCAAACCAAAACTCATGTCCAGCATCAATGCAACAGAACCAATCATTGAGTATGGGTTAGCTTTGTTTTGGCCAGCAATATCTGGTGCAGAACCGTGAGAAGGTTCGTAGTATGCTTTCTCAGGCCCCATACATGCTGATGGCATTAGACCTAGAGAACCAAGAATACCGCCACCCTGGTCACTCAAGATATCACCGAACATGTTTTCCATGACCATGACATCAAACTGACCTGGGTTCAAACATAGGTGAGTCGCAGCTGCATCAACCAACATGTGAATGACTTCTACTTCAGGGTAATCTTTAGCAACTTCTTCAAGCACTTCGTTCCAAAGTACAGAAGAGATCAATACATTACTCTTGTGAATATTGTGAAGAACTTTCTTACGCTTCATAGATTCTTTAAAAGCAACTTCCAAAATCTGTCGGATCTGGCTTTCATCGTAATCCAAGGTTTCTTTTACATAGCGAAGGCCATCTTCAGTCTTACCACTTTCTTTTCCACCGAAGTAAAGACCACCGATCAATTCACGAATCAACATGATGTCGATACCATTGCCCACTACTTCTTTTTTAAGTGGTGAGAAATGAGCCATACCTGCTGGCAAAGAAATCGGGCGAAAGTTTGCATAGGTATTCAAACGACGACGCATTGGTAATAAAGCACCACGCTCAGGACGCTCTTCTACAGGAATCTTCTCAGACTCTTCATGGCTCAAGCCGATTGGGCCTTTAAGAATTGCATCCGCTGTATCACATAGATCAATCGTTTCCTGAGGGAAAGACTTACCATGTGAGAAGTAAGCACTGGCTCCGAATGGGCCGTCGATGCAATCAAAAACAACATCACGTTTTTCTTCAATTAGCTTTAATACACGCAAAGCCTGCTCTGTAATTTCTGGGCCAATGCCGTCACCTGCGAGAACCGCAATCTTGTATGTTTGAGTCATTATTTTTTCCTAGCGAAATAATACGTCGATATAAATGTGGGCGTATTGTAAAGATAGCGCCCCCTATCTGGCAAATAAATTGATTTATAAAGAAGACGATATGGCCATTCAAATAGCGCATATCGCCCATAATAGGTTGACGGGCGCGTCACCATTATGTAACTTGCTTACCCCTTAGATTAAAGTGTTAACAGAGCATTAGGCCAATCGCCTCGGTGTCGGGATACAAACTTCTGTTAACATGCTGTATGTAAACTAATTTGTTTTGAGATTTTGTGGCAATGGCGTACGAAAATATACTTTATGAAGTAATTGGTCCTCTGGGATTAATCACCCTTAACAGACCAACAAAGCATAACGCGGTGTCGTTAGCGACGCTGGATGACCTTCATAACGCTTTTGCTGAAGCTGAAGCCGACCCTCAGGTTCGCGTTATCGGTTTAACCGGTGCGGGCGAGAAAGCCTTTGCTTCAGGTTCAGACCTTAACGAAGTAGAACACCGAGATATTAAGAAAGCACTTGAACCGATTGTTCAAGGTTTTGCTGAACGCTGTGAGCGTAGTGAGAAAGTATCTATCGCCGCCATCAATGGTATCTGTATGGGCGGTGGCTTGGAGCTGGCACTGGGTTGCGATATTCGTATCGGTACGACTAACTCCAAATATGCAACACCTGAAGGCAAGCTAGGTATTATTCCTGGTGGTGGTGCAACTCAGCGTTTACCACGTATTGTTGGTAAAGCTTGGGGCATGGAAATGTTATTAATGGGTGAAACCATTGATTCTGACCGCGCTTATCAAATAGGCTTAATTACCCGTTTGCTTGAGCCAGAAGATCTTATGCCGACGCTACATAAAATGGCAGGTCAAATTGCCGCGTTTGCGCCACTCGTTCCTCAGTTTATGAAGTCGATGGTCAACTATGGCCTTGAGGCAGGACAACACTCTGGCTTGGCTATGGAAAAGTTTGCTCAAGCAGCCTTGATCGAAACAGCCGACAAAAAAGAAGGCTTACGTGCCTTCCTTGAAAAACGTCCGCCAAACTGGTCTGGCCGTTAATTTCAATCATAAATTACTAGAAGGCTTTGAAGCACTGTTTCAAAGCCTTTTTTGTTTCAAGCTCAAGCAAGTGATACGTAAATGGAGAAGTTCATGGGGAAAACAGCATGGGTTGCTGGCGCAAACGGACTAATCGGTAGTCATTTGGTTTCTTTGCTCAATCAACATCCCGCTTATGAACGTGTTGTTGCTTTCGTCCGCTCACCTTCAAGTGCCTCTTGGGCCAAGCTGCCTAAGGTTGAACAATGGCCAGTCAACTACCGTGAGCTCAGCGCTCCCGAACCCAAAAAAGTAGACGATATATTTTGCGCCCTGGGTTCTACTACTCGTAAAACGCCAAATAAAGAAGCTTACTACGAAATAGATGTCACCTTTCCTTTGAATGTTGCACGGCTAGGTCTTCAGAACGGCGCTCGCTATTATGGCCTTGTCTCTGCGCATGGTGCCAAGGTGAAAGCGTTCTCCTACTATATGCAAATGAAAGGCGAACTGGAACATCAGCTACTTGAGCTCAATTATCCTCATATAGCACTTGCTAGGCCTAGCCTATTACTCGGCGACAGAGGTGAATTTCGTCCAGCTGAAAAGCTAGGTGAAGTATTTATGGGCATACTCCCTGGCAATTTAAAAGCGATTCAAGCTCACGATGTTGCCGCTGCACTGATTCTTGAGGCAAATCGTTCTAAGCGGGGCACACAAGTGCTTAACTCAGCAATGATGCAAGGCGCGATAAAACAGCTAGAAAAGTAAACACCATGGCAAAGAACCCTGAAATCAGTACAGAGCAAATTCAAACTGAAATCGCTGAACTCAACGAGCAAATTCAGACACTCCAATTAGCAACACTTGGAAAAGATAAAGAGCCGTGCATCAGCTATACCCCCTTTCTGAAAACGGGCTCAGCTTACTACATTTTTATCAGTCAGCTTGCGACACACACGCACAATTTACTTGCTCACCCCAGTCTCTCTATTTTGATCATTGAAGATGAAGACAAGAGCAAAAACGTTTTTGCCCGCAAGCGACTAAACCTTAAGTGCAAAGCAGAAGAACTCAAGCAAGAAGACCCTGAATGGAACAATATTCTTGATGGCTTTGAAAAACGTCATGGAAATACAGTGAAGCTGCTTCGCTCTCTACCCGACTTTCATCTATTCAGACTAACTGCGGTTTCAGGTACTTATGTGAAAGGCTTTGGACAGGCTTTTGAGCTGACTGGAGACGATATTAAGCATATCAAAGCTTAAGCAGATTCCCCCTCGAAAAAACTTTCCCCGTGCTAAACCGCCAGCGAGCCGTGGAATGTTCTAACTACGAAGAGTTTCAATCGAGTCTGACCCCGTTGAAAACTTACTCACCCCATTTCGGCATCAAAGACTGTTCCAAGCCCAATTGAGATAAGATACGTGCTACAACAAAGTCGACCATATCTTCGATAGACTTTGGTTGATGGTAAAAACCTGGGCTTGCCGGGAGGATAACTGCCCCCATACGCGTGAGCTTGAGCATATTCTCTAGGTGAATTTCTGAGTAAGGTGCTTCTCTGGGAACTAGTATCAACTGACGACGCTCTTTCAAAGCCACGTCAGCGGCACGTTCGATCAGGTTATTACTTGCTCCCGTTGCGATGGCTGATAAGGACCCTGTACTACATGGGCAAACCACCATTCGACTCGGTGCACCGGAGCCAGATGCTAAAGGAGACATCCAATCCTCTTTGCCAAAAACACGAATCATTCCGGGCTCGGCAGAAAAATGGTCACTGAGGAAGGATTCCATTTGTGCTGCTTGTGCGGGCAACTTATATTCGGTTTCTGTGGCGATTACAATATGCGCTGCCTTGCTCACCATCAGGTAAACCGGCACGCTCTGCTTTAGTAAACATTCAATCAAGCGCAGAGCATACTGCGCGCCCGATGCACCAGTAATCGCTATTGATACCGGTTCGACCACCTTAGTCATTCACCTGTTCCTCTAGCGCTTCCACTAACTTGCCATGAATACCTGCGAAGCCGCCATTGCTCATGATCACAATATGACTTTCACCCGAGAGCTTAGACTTTACCTTATTGATTAAGTCATTAAGGGTATTGCCAAGCTCATGCTTAGTGCTTTGCTTGCTTGCCGTTTGAGCAATCAAGTCATCCAACCAAGTCATATCCGACAAGTCTGCCCAAACCACATGATTGGCCTCTTCAGCACTGGCTAATAGCGTCTGAGCATGAACACCCATCTTCATGGTATTTGAACGAGGTTCGATTAGCGCAATAATCATCTTATCCTGACCAACCTTATTACGCAAGCCAGCCAAGGTGGTTTGGATAGCCGTCGGGTGATGGGCGAAGTCATCATAAACATGTACATCATTAACCGAAGCCAACAACTGCATGCGTCGCTTCACACCACCAAAACAGGATAAGGCCTCGGCACCATGTTTTAGACTTACGCCAACATGGCGAGCAGCCAGCATTGCTGCAACACCGTTTTGAACATTATGGTCGCCAGTCATGTTCCAATCGACTTGTACGGTTTCATTTGCCAAGATCAGTTGAAATGAACTGCCTGACTCACTTAGCTTTTTCCAGATAGCTTTATCTGTTGTACTTTGATCATCAGAAAATACTTCCTGCTCAGACCAGCAACCTTTTTCGATTACCTGATCAATGGCCGTCACATTCTCTGGATAAATTACTCGCCCATTTTCTGGAATGGTTCGAATAACATGGTGAAATTGAGTCTGGATTGCAGCAAGATCAGCGAAGATGTCTGCATGATCGAACTCAAGGTTATTAACAATAAAAGTGCGAGGGCGATAATGGACAAATTTCGAACGCTTATCAAAGAAGGCGCTATCGTACTCATCGGCTTCAATGACAAAGAACGGCGTTTCACCCAAGCGGGCCGAACAAGGAAAGTTTTCAGGCACGCCTCCAATCAGGAAGCCAGGCGACATACCCGTATATTCCAAAATCCAGGCAAGCATACTGCTGGTGGTGGTTTTGCCATGCGTACCGGCAACACCCATCACCCACTTTCCTGGCAAGATATGATCTGCCAAGAAGCCTGGCCCGGAAGTATACTTCAAACCTTGATTGAGAATAGCTTCCAGCAAGGGGTTGCCACGACTGATAGCATTACCGATAACATAAAGATCTGCACCAAGTTCTAACTGATCTACCGAAAAGCCGGAAATTAGCTCAATGCCTTGAGACTCCAACTGCGTACTCATTGGTGGATAAACACCCTGATCACAGCCAGTCACTTTAATACCCATCTCTTTGGCCAGCACCGCCAAGCTTCCCATAAAGGTGCCACAAATACCTAAAATATGAATATGCATGTTGAGTCTCAAGTTGTGAAGGTCATTCGGTAGAGGGCTCGAAGCCCTCTATGTAACAAGGAAGGTTTAGAAAGTCGTCGTACGATCGACTTCAATCGCAGCATCCATTGCTTCCAGTAAGGCTTTGCGTGATTTTAGCTTAGTACCGTGATGAGCCTTCATATTCAGCTTTTTATACTCTTCAGCCAACGCTTTAGCTTCAGTCATTAGCTGATCTGCATCGACAAGCTTATCCAAAAATCCTGCATCAACAGCCGTTTCAACATCAAAGATTTCTGCATTCATTACCGAGCGATTAAAGTAGTTTGTCGGGATACGACCACGCGCCATTTCAATGCCTGCCTGGTGCATTGTCATACCAATCGCCACTTCATTCAGACCTAGCTTAAATGGACCTTTAGCACCAATACGGTAATCGCTACATAAAAGAATAAAGGAGCCTTTGGCAATCGCATGACCGCTACATGCAGCAATAATTGGCGTAGGAAAAGCCAACATTCTACGCGTTAAAGTAGAACCTTCTGCCACAAGCGCAGTCGCATGATCCATACTCTTCTGCATGGTTTTCAAATCATATCCACCCGAGAATATACCTTCCTGACCAGTGATAATAACCACCGCTCCGGTCTCTTCAGCATGATCAAGCGCTTCATTCAATTCTGCAATGACCTGGTGAGAAATTGCATTCACCTTACCGTTTTGAATTTTGATCGTGGCTACTTTATCTTGCAACTCAAACTGTACCAGTTCCATACTAACTCCTAACTATATCTCTTATGTTTTTTGTCCAACCGAGGGTTGTTCGAATTAATGTAATATACGGTCTTCACGCTCTTTTTCTTCAGCTTCGACAATCGATTTAGATAGTGCCCCGGCAGCTTGAACACCCGCACCGATCATTGCTTTCGCTATCGCTGCTTTATGCTCCCCCAAAAAGCCTTCAACCTCTTCTGAAAATTGGATTTCGACCAAGAATTCGCCGTCATCATCCATTCGCTTCAAGGCGAAGCTACCGTTTTCTAATTCAACTATCTCTAAAAATGCGCTACTCATTCAAACTCCAAATTTATATAGAAACCTGCTCACCAGGTAAGTTATATAGTACCTGCGGCCTTCTTTACCATTCTGTTTGTTGCTCTCGCCTTTGCTGAATATAAGTTTTTACTTCTTCAATAAGTTCTAACAAAGTCAGCTCTCTATCACCTTCAATAGCTGTCTCGGTCAAATTAATAACCTCAATTCGAGGCACACTTGCTTCTGTGCTAGCTGCTTGCCTAGAATGCGGCGAATTTTCTCTGTAGAGCAGAGGGTCAACAGATAAAGCCAACAAGCGTTGATACCAACTTCCTTGCTCCTGCTTCTGCGCAAACAGGAACTGGCAATCGGGCATATTCTGCGCCAATTCTGAAGACTCATCTTGCAAGGCGTCAGCAGGGATCTTTAAATAGGCTGATAATTCTTCTAGCCAGGCTTCCCAGGCATACTTCAAACTCAAACTAGCGCCAACAACGGCAGCCTGTGCAAGCGCAGCATTAGTACTTGTCTCTGCCTGCTTTGCTTGTGTTTGTGCTGCATACAAATAAGTGTTCACCCTGCTCTTAATATCACTCACCTAAAAGACTCCGTCGACACACACTTACAGCCCAGAAACCCTGTTAAATTGGATTTCCAGACTAATACCTGAGACTAATAAACGCTCCAGTATACCCCATTCAGAGCATGGGGTCATGACTGCTCTGAATATGGAACTTTAATTATCCTGAAGACTTGCTGAATGGGCATTCATGCACTTTAATTAGTAATCATAAATACATCCCGTGGAAAGACCTTTTCATATGACAACACGCGTCCTGATCTGCGACGACTCCAGCGTAGCTAGAAAGCAAATGGCGAGAACCTTGCCAAGTGACTGGGAAATAGAAGTTTCATTTGCGAAACATGGTGAAGAAGCATTGGCAGCCATTAAAGAGGGTTTGGGAGACATTATGTTTCTCGACCTCAACATGCCAGTCATGGATGGTTATGAAACCTTAGAGCAGATTCAGAAACAAGATTTGCCAACGATGGTAATTGTCGTATCAGGAGATATTCAACCTGAAGCACATGAACGCGTTAAGGCTCTAGGCGCAATCGACTTCATTAAGAAACCTACTTCGACTGAAGCGCTCACAGAGCTACTTGAGAAATTTGGCCTTTACAGAGCACCAGAGCCCTCAGCCGCTCCTGCTACGCCTGCAAGAGCACCGATAATTAAGAAAGGTGAAATCGGCAATATTGGCACCCGCGACTGCATGCAAGAAATAGCGAATGTCGCAATGGGACAAGCAGCTGACCTACTCGCTCGGCTTTTGAAAGTCTTCGTAAAACTGCCTATACCAAACGTTAACTTGCTCGAAGTTAGTGAGTTAGAAATGGCCTTATCACTCACCGAGCAACAAGACACCTACTCTGCCGTTTGCCAAGGTTTTATCGGTTCGGGTATTAGTGGTGAAGCCTTGCTCAATTTCAGTGATTCAAGTTTTGGTGATATCGCCAAGCTGCTCGACTACAAAGGCGAAGTCGATCGCATGGTTGAGCTTGAGCTACTAATGGAAGTGGCCAGTATTCTAGTGGGCGCCTGTACTAACGGTATTGCCCAACAACTCGACACCACCTTCAGTCAAGGGCACCCGGTTGTTTTAGGGCAGCATGTCAAAGTAAGTGAATTGATCAAAGCCAATGCCAAGCGCTGGAAGAAAACACTCGCCATTGAAATCACTTACGAAATTGAAAACTACAACATTAGTTGCGACCTGTTATTACTGTTCACTGAAGATTCACTGGACAATTTGAACAAACGACTTTCCTACTTGATGGATTAATAGCCGAACTATGGAACGATCACAGATAGATATAAAAGAATTTCACTGGCTGATGGATATGCTGCAAACCATCGATGTCGGCCTCGTGGTACTGGATCGCAACTTTAGCATTAAAGTTTGGAACAGTTTCATGGAGAGCCATAGCGGCATAACTCCATTGCAGACCAAAGACAAGAATCTCTTTGACTTATTCCCTGATTTGCCCAGAGATTGGCTAGAGCATAAATCTAATTCAGTGTTTATGTTAAAAAACCGCTCCTTTATGACCTGGGAGCAGCGACCTTATCTGTTCAAATTCAAAAACTACCGCCCAATTACCGGCACAGAACCATTCATGTACCAAAACGTGACCATCTCACCTTTGGTATCTGCTGATGGAACGGTAAACCATATCGCTATCATTCTCTATGACGTGACTGATATTGCCGCGAACCGGAACGCACTGGAACGAGCGAACTCTGAATTAGAAATGCTGAGTCGAACTGATCGCCTGACTCGGCTAAACAATCGAGGTTATTGGGAAGAGTGCCTAGAAGCAGAGTTTAGCCGTTATAAGCGCTATCACACGACTTGCTCTGTCATTATGTTTGATATTGACCACTTCAAGAAGGTAAATGACACCTATGGTCACCAAGCCGGCGATGAAGTAATCAGGCAAGTTTCTCAGGCACTTCGGGATAACCTTCGTAAAACTGATATTGCCGGCCGCTACGGTGGTGAAGAGTTTGGCGTTATTCTTGGTAACACCGATGCCGAACATTCCATGGTTTTCTGCGAACGTGTTCGCAAACAGATCGAAGCCATGGAAGTTGTTCATGACGGTAAAACAATCAAATTTACCATTAGCTTGGGAATTAGTCAGGCTGTTGAAGCCACTAGCGACTATATGACCTGGCTTGAACAAGCTGACCAAGCCTTATATGCCTCTAAAGAAGGCGGGCGAAACCAGACCAATACATTCTCCCATAGTTAAAATCTAGCGTGCCGCCGAAAGGTGTGTCGCGCTAGAGATAACGTCATCAACCACGACAATTCTAATAATATTTTGGAGTCACTATGATCCGCCGCTCAAAGTTTCAAAACATAAGCTTTGCTATTCTTGCCGCCGCTAGCGCATCAGCACTTTCCCAAACATTAGCCCCTGCTCAATCCGTATCGCCATTACAAGAAGAAATACAGTGGCTACAGGCAGAGACTTATGTTTCTACGGCAACTAAGACTTTGGAAGATATTAAGAAAAGTGGAGCAAGTGTTACCGTCATTACCGCTGCTGACTTAAAAAGAATGGGTGCGCGCAACCTAATGGACGCACTAAAGCGCGTACCTGGCTTAGGTGTTTACCAAACTAATATGGGAAGGTCTACCCTCGAGATAAGAGGGCTAAAAACAGACTTCAGTGAAAAAGTATTATTTCTAATCAATGGCCACGCTAACAATAACAACCTGGTAAATGGTGGTGCACTAAGCTCTTACAACAACTTTATTGTCGATGACATTAGCCGGGTAGAAATTGTCCGTGGCCCTGGCTCAGCACTCTACGGAGCCAATGCTTTTGTCGCCGTAATTAACATCATCACCAAAACGGCTCAGAATACACAAGAAACAACACTAAGCGCAGGCATCGGAAGTGACCAATCAAGGAAGCTCAATGCATCGTATCGCGATGGTACAGGCCCTTTAAAGATGGTGAACAGATTGTAGCCATCATTTCGGACTACATTATGCCTGTTACCAAAGGCGATAAGTTCTTGATTGACGTTCATGCCATGTTCCCTGATATCATCAAGATAATACTCACGGGTCATGCCGATAGCTCAGCAGTCCAAGAAGCCTATGAACAAGCGAATCTTGCCGCCTGTTTTGGCAAGCCCTGGGAAATAGAGGATATACTCACCTGCTTAAGAGAGCATTTATCCAATAAGTAGCTGTACGGAGACAGAAGTCTAAGCATGGGAATTCGCAACAAACTACTTTTCATCATTGCTAGTGCACTTTTACTTGTGCTTTATGTCAGCACTCACCTTCAAATAAACCTACACAAGCAAGCATTTGATACCGAGTTAGAGAAGCGTATCGTTCTGCTAAAACATAACCTCAACCAACAAGCACTCGTCCAAGCCCAAGCGTTGAGTAGCTCGATCGCAGAAAACCTGGCATCGTTCAATCTTTTTTCTCTAACCCAAATTATTAACGATTCTGTCAACAACACACCAGAGCTGCAGCAAGCTATTTTAGTATCCAAAAACGGCAAAGTATTTATCCACACATCAGATCCGTTGCAGCAACAGCTACCCTATCAGCCGACAAATCATGGCAGCATTAGTCAGGTGAGCATAAAAACCCCTGATAGTATTTCAGTCCTCGGGATTAATAACCCTGAAGACAGCGCTCTTCCGATCTCTTCACTTGAATACCGCGTACCGATAACTATTGGAGAATCCCACTGGGGTGATATTTACCTTCTATATTCGCTGAAAAAACTGAACAAAGTGATCACCCAATCTATTGCAGAAAATACTCAACTACAAGAAGAACAAACGAACAAGGCATTTTATAGTGCCGGAGCGATTTTGTTAGTCGCCTTTGTGCTGATCTCTCAGTTAGCAGAGCGCTTAGTTGAGCCCATAGTGCGTTTAAGCGCTTACACCAAAGAAATTGCAAACGGAAACTTCACTAAAGTCCATAACGCCGCAATAACTGGTACTGATGAAATTGCCGAACTCAGTCATAACTTCACCGACATGGCTAAAAACCTGGAAGAAAATTACCTAGAACAAGCGCAATATAATTTAACGCTTGACGCAAAAGTTAATGAGCGAACAAAGGCGCTGCATAAGAAGAACGAAGAGTTACTTAACGCCTTCAAAAAAGTAGAAGAAAGCCAACAGCAGTTAATATACTCAGAAAAAATTGCAGCACTTGGTCAACTGATCGCAGGTATTGCTCACGAAATCAATACGCCTCTCGGGGCAATAGGCGCATCGGCCAGTAATACCTCTATGAGTTTGGAAGACCACCTTACCCAACTGAAACCTATTCTGGAAAAAAGCCCCGACCCTGACGCTCAAGCACTGAATAAGATCATCTCGCTGATAGGGAGGTCGACGAATAATCATT
>NZ_LWFE01001041.1:0-4147 GCF_001635675.1 Oleiphilus sp. HI0061
CCGATGCGGATTTACCCCTCAGCTATCTCAACTTGAAGCGCTTTATCAAAAATATAAAGATGAGGGTTTGGAAATTGTCGGTTTCCCTTCTAACTCCTTCAGGCAAGAATTAGCAACTGAAGCAGAAACAGCTAGCGTCTGCTTCAAAAACTTCGGCGTTAGTTTCACCATGCTAGCGCCGAGCTATGTAACAGGACCTCAACAAAACGACTTCTACAAAATGCTAAAACAACGGACTGAAAAATCACCAAATTGGAACTTCAACAAGTTCCTCATCTCTTCCGATTTATCAAGTATTTCCTTGTTCAGATCTCAGGTAACCCCCTTAGACAGTGTATTAGAGGAGGCTATCAAAAGATCTCTTAATTAATTTAGTAGCATCAGGGTTATTGTAATCGTTTGAGATATCCGCAGCACAGATATACATATACTTATAAACAAGAGCTAAGAGTAATTTGTCGACAAACCTGCGGCCCTCTTTTATTTTACTTAGTCAATCCACACCCACTACTGAATCTTGCCACCATGGTACCCACAGATTAGGGTATCAGATACGCGAACATTCGCATCAACACCCCTTAACCATTTTCCCTACACCAATCCTATCGGTTAGGGACTCAAACCTGCCACGTGCAGAAAACATGATTGGCGCCAAGAGTAGCAGAGAGTGCAGCCCAATAGTTCGCGCTATTCAAGGAACAAGCGCAGCTCGTTCCCAACTGTGGCCTATATGTCGATATAAAGTGCGCTCATGCAAGCCAGTTTCATGGCCTCGCCAGTACTCTAGATAATTCACAGACACCACCAGCCCAAGCGCATTATCTGTGAAAGGAACTGTATCAGGATTAGGGTACTTTTCTTTCAGCGCGTTAATACCCCGTTCTACCTCAAATGAGCCTTCCAGGGCAGCGCTCTGGTGCGCGACAGTATGATAAAAATGATCCAGCAACTTTGAAATATAAGGTTTATGCTGCCAGTGAGTTTCAAGAACCTCAGGACACATTAATGACAATTCACCCCGAACTCTAAATTGCTGTAGTAGCGAAGGATAGAAAAATAGCAGTTCTACCTTCGCCTCGTTTAAATGTAGTAGGTTCTTTTGGGCAAGTTTGTTCACAAACAGTACACAACTATCTGCATTGATTTCGCGTACGACCAAGGTGCGCATTCTTGGTTGAGACGCATCATTTTGCTCGAGTGTCGCGAGTGTGCAATATTTAGCACTGGGGTCCTGGTTTTGCTTGGCCTCTTGCCTAGCGTTCATCAACAAAGTCATAGGTTGATATTCAGTCATAAACTCTTCGCCCTGTTAATCTACGTAACCACTGCCAATAGCACTAAAGGGAAGCTCCAAGCCCAGTTCGGGCACCTGCGCTGCTATCCAAGCTGGAAAGGTGTTGCTGTTCGGGCCAGGAAAAACTTTATACTCGTTAGCCCAGGGGTAACGTTCAGCTAAAGCAACTATTTCTTCGATCAACTCTTCTGCTTCGTCACCTCGCTTATCCAAAAGAATTTGGGGCTGACTACCAAACCAATACCTATCAGGAATATCATTCTCGACTCTCAACACAGACAGTCCTCGTTTGGCACGCCAACCTATCACTTCAAGAACGGTATATTCAGAAGCATCTCTTGCTTTCACCGCAATCCAAGTATGTATCGCAAACCAACCTCGCCACCCCCATGCATCGGCACCATATACCTGAATAACCGCTTCGGGAGTTTCGGTAGACAAAGGGGCGAGCCCGGAAGAGTCTCTAGACGCTTCTCGCCAGCTTCCCGTGCTGCACCCCACCGCTAACACACTGAAAAGTATCATACTAAATTGAATCAATGCCTTAATGGTAAACATCGTCTATTTCCCCGTTATCTTCTCCGTAAAAACAAGACCTTAGTCTTACAAGCACTGGGCTTACAAACAACACGCCTTTTCCTCCGACAGAAAGACATTCAGCCCCTTCTCCTCAGCACGCGTCTACTTTTTTAGACTCATTACCGTTAGAGGCTTTTCATCATTTAGTAAATGTACGTTTACCCCGTGGAATAGATCACTCTGTAGGTGATCTTTTTCCCCCTTCCAAACGTAAACGTAACAAACATCATAGTTAGGATTGAATAGAATTCATGTCAGCTCAAGGTTTACATCAACAAATCAGCGACTTACGAACCAAACAACCAACTCAAAACCAGGGCATTAACGTTGTATGGTTTAAGCGTGATCTCAGGTTACGTGATCATACTCCCCTGAAGGAAGCTTGTGCAGGCAAAAATCCCACCTTACTGATCTATATCTTCGAAGATCTGCTAATACAAGACCCTCACTACGACGTGCGCCATTGGCGTTTTATTTGCCAGTCTTTAGCCGATTTGAATCGTCAACTCAAGGCCTTTAACACGCAGATCCATTGCTTTCGGGGCAAGGTTCTTAAGGCGTTAGAGGAAATCCATAGCCATTTCACAATCAATCGATTATTCAGCTATGAAGAGACCGGTATACGTGCTACCTATGAGCGCGATAAGGAAATAGCTGATTGGCTAGCCAAACACCAAATAGACTGGCAAGAAAGCCCAACGGGCGGAGTCATTCGAGGGCTGACCCACCGAAGCAATTGGGACAAGCACTGGCACAGTATCATGCGCATGGGTTTAGACAATCCCGACCTTCGAGGCGCTAACCTTATTTCTCTAGCACATCATCATCCGAATGATGCAATGGAGCCTTCTTGGCTTGAAACGCATCCTAGGATGCAACATGGGGGTGAAAAATGGGCTGAGAGAACACTCGCTTCTTTTTTTAGATCAAGAGGTCAAGACTATGCCTATAAAATATCAAAACCACTTGAAAGCCGAAAGAGCTGTTCCCGCATGTCTCCTTACCTGGCTTGGGGAAATATTAGCCTGCGGCAGTTTTATCAGCGAACCTTACTTCATCGTCGCGAACAGGGGTGGCGTAAAACGGCGAATACCTTGTGTTCACGTTTGCATTGGCACTGCCATTTTATCCAAAAGTTTGAAAGTGAACATGAAATGGAAGAAAGACCTGTCAATCGCGCTTACGCGTTATTCAGCTATCGAGAAGACAATGATTCCCTTTGCCATCGCCAAGCTTGGCAAGATGGAAAAACGGGCTACCCCATTGTTGATGCATGCATGCGATGTTTAATCGAAACGGGTTATTTGAACTTTCGAATGCGATCCATGCTCGTCAGCTTTTTTTGTCATCATTTGCTGCAGGATTGGCGGCAAGGTGTACATTATCTAGCCAAGCTTTTTTTGGACTTCGAGCCCGGTATTCACTATGCGCAGTTTCAGATGCAGGCTGGCGTCACAGGCACAAATACCATTCGAATTTACAATCCAGTGAAACAAAGTCTAGAGCATGACCCTAATGGTGAGTTTATCAGAATGTGGCTACCGGAATTGGCTAAACTCCCAAACGAGCTGATTCACACGCCGTGGATGATGACTCCTATGGAAGAAACATTGTATGACCTATCTCTGGGAACCACGTATCCAAAACCAATTGTCGATATTAAAGAAACGGGAAAAATTGCTCGCCGCGAATTATGGGCTTTTCGTAAACGAACCTTCGTCAGACAAGAAAACAGCAGGATTCTTCACCGTCACGTACGTCCTAATAAACGGAAAAGAGACTAAACTGAACCGCTGTGTGCCACCTTAAGAAAAAACACTTTGGTGCTTTGAAGCAGGCTATTGCGAAGGCCTTACTCACCAAACTCTATTTTAACCCGCTATGGTTATTCAAGCACTTCCTCTTGATAATTTTTTTGAGTGGCCGTTATTCGACTTTCAGTTATTGTCGATTGCAACACTGCGCTTTATTGTCGATTTGCCTGTAGCAGTATTCGCCATTGTGACGATCCAAAACACGCCCCCTCGCAATGATCTGCTTTAATCAAACAGGACACTTCAATAAGGAATATAATCCAATTATTGAGGTGTTAAATGACAAAACGAAAGAACAGAAGTTATACAACAGAGTTTAAACAAGAAGCGGTTGCCCTGGTCACCGAGCAAGGCTATAGCGTTCCTAAAGCGGCTGCTTCATTGGGTATTACAGATAAGTTGCTCTACAACTGGAAAGCCAAGTTTGATGCGGAACAATCTGGTACTGGCTTAAATACAG
>NZ_LWFE01001042.1:0-10505 GCF_001635675.1 Oleiphilus sp. HI0061
ATCGCCTCCATTTCTGTGAGAATTTCTGACGCTACACGCCGCTTATCCCAATCAACAAATTGAAACTGAATTGAACCGATCACATCCTCGGCCATTGCATTCTGAGCTTGATTGAAAGAACGGGCATAAATTGATTCAAGCTCGTTTTTGCCTTCAATCAGACTTAAAAACCGACGTTCAACCTGTTTTAACAAGGCATCTTTTTCATGTATCGATAAGTCACCTCTAGCGTGAATAAGAACCTGCGCGCTATCCGGTTCGACATCTGGAAAGAACTCTACACCCTTTCCGAAAGCCCCATAGGCGACATAACTGAAGACTATGACGCCCAGTGCACCGATAAATGTTAAGCCCGGTCTCTTCAGCAAGGCACTCAAGCTTGAAACATAGGCCCGTTTCATCACACCGGCTTCTTCATTCAATGAGCTTATTGTATGCGGATGACCTCCATCACGTTCATACTCGTCTACTAACTTCCCTTTAGCCTTAGTTTGCCCTCCTAACCATGAGCCTAAAACGGGCAAAAATACCAGAGCCATAACAAGCGATGCCATCAAACAAATCATCACCGTAATGGGTAAGAACTTCATGAATTCGCCGACAACACCCGGCCAAGCAATCAAGGGAAGAAAAACAGCCAGCGTTGTCGCGGTCGATGCGATGATCGGCCATGACATCCGCTTTGATGCACTTGCGTAAGCTTTCGCTGCCGACATCCCTTTACTTTGATTTCGTGAGGCTAACTCGGCAACAACAATGGCTCCATCTACCAACATCCCGACAACCAGAATCAAGCTAAACAGCACCACAATATTCAAGGTCAAACCCATCATATTAATAATCATAATACTGCTAAGGAAGGATGCTGGAATAGCTATGCCCACCAAGAATGAAGAACGTAAGCCCAAAGCTCCAACAATGACGATCATGACCATAATAATCGCGCTCGACACGTTGTTTTGCAGATCTTGGAGCATATCTCTGATTTCGCCCGACTTGTCGAGAATAAACGTTTCCTTGACCGCAGCAGGCCAAAATTGACGTTTTTCTTTAACAATAGCCTTAACGCTTTCAATCACTTCGATAATGTTTGAACCGACACGCTTTTTAACTTCTAAAGACAAAGCAGACTCCCCGTTTACACGAGCAAACCCTGTCGGGTCTTTAAAGGAGCGCCTTACCGTCGCAACATCCCTAAAACTCACCACCCTATCACCAACCACTTTGATCGGCAGGGCCATAATATCTTCCAGATCCTCAATAACACCCGGCACTTTAATGACATGACGACCATAACCACTATCTATGGCGCCAGCAGCAACCAACTGGTTATTACGATTAACAATGCTCAACACGGTCTCAAAGTTTATCTGGTATGTTTCCAGTACCAGCGGGTCAACAATAATTTCCAATACTTCATCGCGCTCGCCGCCAATATCGACTTCCAGCACCCCAGGAAGCGCCTCCAAGTCATCTCTTAGATCTCTCACAATAGCCAATAACTGCCGCTCAGGAATAGGGCCTGCCAAGCTCATGCTGAAAACTGGAAACAGAGCGACGTTTACTTCATTAACTTCAGGTTCATCACTACTCGCAGGTAGCTTTGATTTGGCACGGTCAACCTTTTCACGGACGTCATCCAAGGCCGTATCACTGTCAAAACCGGCATCAAATTCAAGCGTCACCGATGCATGCCCTTCGGAGGCAACGGAGCTCATCTCTTTGACACCCTCTATCGACTTAAGCTCTTTCTCCATTGGCCGAATAAGTAGGCGCTCGGCATCTTCAGGTGAAATACCCTCATGCGACATCGATACGTAAACAATAGGAATGGCAATATCCGGCTCAGACTCTTTTGGGATACTCTGATAAGCAAAAATCCCGGATATTAGTAAAAATACCAAGACCAACAGCACAGCACGGCGACGCTCTATCGCCCAGTCGATTGGCGTTTTTGGTGCCGTACCAAAGTACTCTTTCATTAAGAATCTACTCCTGACGCCTTATCTTCTGCCGAAACTCGAACAGGGCTGACCTTTTCACCAACCGAAACAAAACCTTGCCCGACGGTAATAAGCTCAAGCACCTCGGGTAAACCGCCTAGCCAAACACCATCATTCTCGCTGCGTAAGAGTTCAACCGGATATGCTTTTACCCGCCCCTCAACATCGAGTCCTTTAATTTGCAGTTCACCCTGACTATCAAGGCTTAATAATGAAGGAGAAAGTTTGTGGGCTTTTTGCTGGCCAAGCAAAATACTAACGCGAGCGCTTTGGCCAAAGCGTTTTACTTGAGACGAATTCTGCGCCAAGGCCTCTATTCTGAAAGCGCGTGTCGCCAAATCAGCAATGCTCGATATATAAGTGATCTTGCCCTTTAGCTCAGTACCATTGAGTAACTTTGCCTCAACCACTTGCCCCAAAGCTAATTTGGCAACGTGCTGCTGAGGAACATCAGCACTAATGATAAGCGCCTGATCGTCGACAATTGTTGCCAACACAGTGCCTGGAGCAACGTAGTCACCCTGCTCAACGTGTAAGTCATTTAAAACACCCGCAAAAGGGCTAAGTATATGGGTGTGTTCGATTTCCAGCTCAACCTCTTTAACCGCGGCTTCAGCCGCCATTACATTCGCCTGATTTTGTTGCAGCTGATTTTCGGATAAGAGATTCTTTTCCTTCAGACTTAAGCTTGATTTCAACTCGGCCCTTGCAACCTTAAGATCCGCTTTAGCCCTTGCCAAGCGAGCCTGCCTATCATTCATCGCCAAATTGAGCACACGTTGACCGGCTGTCATTCGATCACCTTTCTTGGCGATCAATTTAGCAATAGCTCCTTCGGTCTCAGCACGAATATCAACATTTCTATCGGCATCTATTTCACCTTGCAAGTCGATACGCTGTGTGAGCTCCTGTGCCTTAAACTGCTTTACGGTCACGCGGAACAAACCTTCATCGCGCTGAGATGATTCCGCAATAACGTCCTGTCCTTGGTGCTCGGCATCATCTTTAAAATTCCCCGATAGAATCCACAGGGTAGCGACTATTGCCATAACAATAGAAAAAACTAAAGAGCGGTTCATCATGCCTCACTTAAAAGCTAATCAATCAATAAAGGATGGCCATTTAAAACGTCAGTAAACTAAGGCCTTGAGTTAATATCGATAGCATACACTAGAAGGGAAGAAAATTTTATGACCAATAGTCACAAAAAGTAAAATATATTGAACTCATATTCAAATAGCCTGTTTTTAAACACCACTAAAGCTTCCTTTAACAATTAAATTTGCTCCTTAATCCCAATAGCATGCAAAGACACGACAGGATTCGAGCTGCCATGTAGAATAATCGATAAGATCATCAGAAAATATTCTGAAAACTAACAGTAATAGGATTACATGTGACACTTATTGAAAAGGTTTGTAGCAAACAGGCTCGGCTCATAATGTTTGATCTGGATGGCACCCTCATTGATTCGGTACCCGACTTAGCCTTTGCTGTCGACTGTATGCTGGTCGACCTACAACGAGAGAAAGCAGGACAAGATAAGGTTCGACACTGGGTGGGCAACGGTGCTGCAATGTTGGTAAAGCGGGCTCTAAGCAATAAGATGATACCCAAGAAAGTAGATGGAGAGCTATTCCAACAAGCCTATCAAAGCTTTTTAGATCACTACCAAGACGTCAGTGGCCGACAAAGTAAACTTTACCCACACGTCAGTAAGACCTTAAAACAACTAAGAGAGCACTACCCTTACCTGGCAGTAATTACGAACAAACCAGAGCAATTCACTCCGGCACTCCTAAAGGCTCATGACTTACCTGAATTTGACTTGATACTTTGTGGTGACTCTTTACCAGAGAAAAAGCCTCACCCGGCTCCGCTTCTGCACTGCATGAATACTTTGGGGTGTCATGTCAGCGAGTCAATCATGGTGGGCGACTCGCTGAGTGATATTAAGGCCGCTAAAGCGGCTGGCGTAGCTGTTATCTGTGTTGAATATGGCTACCACCAAGGAGAAGATCTTTCCAGTTATCAGCCGGAGGCCTTGATCAGCAGCTTTGATGAGCTAGTGAAGTAACTAAAGAAAGAAGAGTGAAAGTTCTGCAGTTCATACTTACGTCATTTATCATCAGACAAAACATACACGATTCTAGGAGGCTCGGGTATATTATAATCTTGCTGCTTACGCGATTTGCCATTACCTGAGTCACCAAACTTGTAGAGAATTTGACCTATCGACAACTTGTACTCAATATCGATGGTAATCCCGGCCTGGCCTTTTTGTTCTTCTAGTGATTGGTCATCCAGTTCTTTTAGCTCTGCAGAACTAAAAGAACTCAGCGCAAGCAAGCTTAAAGCTAATAGCTGATATCTCAATTTAAAGCACATCATTCAGCACTCACTTTAACAAGTGCCTGCTGACATGCTTCGCGCTCATACAAGGCATCTTTATAGGCTTTCATACCGGGCAATAACTCAAACTTAAAGCTTTCCGCCCAAGCTAGGGTATGCGCTAAAGCAATATCAACCATGCTAAAAGCATCGCCTAAGGCAAAAGTCGGAGACTCACCGATCAGCTTCGTCAGTGCCTTTTGTGCCTTTTCGAACTCCCAAAAAGTAGTCGGCAGTACATCAGCGACACGGTGTTCTTTAGGAATGGCAAAACGATGCTTGCCGTTGGTCCACAAAGGCTGCTCCAAGTCGGACAAGATAAAGAACATCAGTTGGTCATAATGACCACGAAGTACCGGATCCGAAGCAGGTGGACATAAGTTCTTATCAGATACAGCGCCAAGATAATTAACAATCGCAGCACTTTCAGTTAATACCAAGGGGCCACCAGAAACAGAACCGTCAGCAAGCGTCGGCACCTTACCTTGAACATTCATGGAACGATAATCTTCACTGTTCGTGCCTTTCTCGCCCGCGCTGCCAAATTCTACCGAGATATATTCGTAATCAAGACCAGCCTCTTCAGCCGCCCAAACACAACGAAAAGAACGTGATGTACCCTTGCCATATAACTTCATCAGTTAACCCTCTATTTTAGTTTCAATGGGGTCAGACTCGATTGATTTTCAATCGAGTCTGACCCCATTGAAACTCTTTGCTCGAAACTTTGCAGGAGACTCGCCCGTCCATCGTTTAAAGGCCCGGCTAAAAGCACTCAATTCAGAAAACCCTAACAAAAATGCAACTTCACTAATAGAAACCTTGTTTTCCTTCAAATAACGCTCAGCTTCTCGCTGCCGAACTTCCTCAACCAAAGACTGAAAGGATACCTGCTCTTTTTTCAGTTTTCGATAAAGCGTATGACGGCTCATATTGAGAGCCTTTGCAGCACGCTCAACGTCCAGTTCTGCATCTTCGGCCAAGTGACGCCGAATAAAACGCCTGACTTTATCTTTGATATCAGAGCTTGAAGCAACCTTGCGAAGCAGCTTTTCAGCATAAGAGGTTAAAACACTAAGCAAATAAGGGTTGCCATGCTTCACTTTCAAATCAAGCGCCGATTTCTTAAACACAATACCAGTCTGCTCTTGAGAGAACTTAAGCTCGCCCTTACAGACTTCCTGATACTTAGCTATATATTCAGGCTGGGCATGCTGAAAGTTAAAGCACTGAACCTTGATTCTCCGACCTGTTAAATAATCACATCGTGCCAGGGCCGTTACCACCATACGCTCCATTTCGGAAATGCAATAACAGTCAGGTGACAAGCTTTTAAATTCTAGGGTTGCCCACTCATCGCCTTCTTTAAGGGTTAGACAAGCGGCCTCATTCACAATACTGAAAAAGCGCGCATACACCTGGAGCACATCACGAAGCGTCTCACACT
Organism: Oleiphilus sp. HI0061; assembly: GCF_001635675.1. NCBI lineage: Bacteria > Pseudomonadati > Pseudomonadota > Gammaproteobacteria > Oceanospirillales > Oleiphilaceae > Oleiphilus > Oleiphilus sp. HI0061. The sequence continues at coordinate 5,842 of NZ_LWFE01001042.1, forward strand.
GAAAGGATGCCTGAGCGACAACACTGAAGCGAGCCGGGTCAATTTCTTCACCTACATAAAGACCAATTTCAGCCTGCTGAGTATAATCCTTGGCGATATCCCAAATCTTGTTTAATTTAGAAATAGGAATACGAGCATCAAGGTTTTCAATATCTTTCCGACTAATACCTGATTGCTGCGCTAACTCTTGCTCTGACATTCCCCTATCAAGTAAGACATGATAGACATCAGAAATTGTACTAATACTGATGCTTGGAGAGGGTGAGGATGCCATGTTTAGCCTTTTTTGTTCTTATCATCTAGCTTCGTTGATCTACTTCACTGCTTTATTGGCCTAGTCTACGCAATACTAAGCCGATAGTTCAATAGTAAAGGAAGGCTTAACGCTCATAAATATCACCGTATGACAAACCTAAAAGCTGGCTAATTTTATTCAGGGAATAAGCTGTTTCTGCCTGCCATTGATCAATCGTTTCTTGTAACAAAGCCCAAGCTTTCTTTGAATTCGGCATCTTGTTAATGCTACCAGCTTGCGCTAGAGCTCCAACAACATCAGCTGAAAGAACCAAGGTATCTACACCTAGTCGCCGTAGAGCTATCTGACCAACCCGTCCACCCAAACGATTTCCACGCGCTTTTAGCAACTGAATATTATCTGTGAAATCTTCAGCTTTCCAGGATGCAAAAAACTCACCTAGAGAACGGTGCTCTTCTATAAGATCTAGTAAGAACATCGCATTTTCTCGAATTGAACTAACCTTTGCCCAATGCTTAACAATCTTGCCGCCTTTCATTTTCTCTTCTAACGCCTCATCAGACAATGACGCGCAATATCGCAAATTGAAGTTAGCGAAGGCTTCTTCAAAGGCGGGCCATTTATTGTCAATGACACTCCAGTTAAACCCTGTCTGAAAGACTATCTTTGAGAAGGCAGATAGCCAACGGTCATCAGATATCGCTAAAATTTCATCTGAGGATAAGGGGGAGTTAAGCGTGGCATTAACTTGCATTGCCCCGCCGTGACGAGCATAGGCTCTTTCTTCAATTTCCGTAAAAGACATCATCGCTAATGGTCATCCTTATATTCTGCTGCAATCTCCGTAAACTCGCCCTCACACGATATGAAAGCAGCCACCACTCTGGGGTCGAAGTGGCTCCCTTCACCATCAAGGATAATTGACTTAGCTTTGTCATGATCAAAAGCTGGCTTGTATACACGTTTACTAATCAAAGCATCGTAGACATCTGCCAAAGCCATTAAACGCGCAGACAGTGGAATAGCATCACCCTTTAAGCCTTGAGGATATCCGCTACCATCCCATTTTTCATGATGAGAGGCGGCAATCTCTCGTGCATAACGCAAGAAAGAATTGCTTCCCAAGCGGGCTTCGGCAACCGCTAAAGAGTCTGCCCCCAATTGCGCATGCGTTTTCATGATCATGAACTCTTCATCTGTTAGCTTGCCTGGCTTGAGCAAGATACTATCTGGAATACCTACTTTACCCACATCATGCAAAGGTGCCGACTTATATAAAAGATCCACCGTCTCAGCATCCAGATAGTCTTTGAAGTCGGGATGTGCACTCAAATGTTCCGCTAGCACACGGACGTAATGCTGAGTTCTCAGAATATGGCCACCGGTTTCATTGTCCCGGGTTTCTGCAAGCGAAGCTAGCGCTAGCACAGACACATCTCGAGTCAATTGAAGTTCGTCCCTATGCTGCTGCAAACTGGCAATCATCGCATTGGTACCCTCAGCCATACGCCCAAACTCATCATGACTGACTACCGGCACTCGCTGTTCCAGGTCACCATTCATCACCTCAAACAAGGTATGATTCTGGTAATAAAGGTACATATTCAAGTTTGTCACATAGGAATATATGATCCGAATACTATATACCAAGAGGACAGCAGCGACGAAGGCTACCTCTTTGAGAATGCTAATGCGCGCATCATTTATATCCAAATAACGGCTACTATCGACCAACCAACTTAGGTCTTTATTAATAACCAAAAAGAATACCGTCGAGATACTGAATACCAATACAATTGCCGCCGCCGAGAACTTCTTACCAAAGGAAAGAAAGTTCTCCCTTAACTGCAATGCCATCGACTGCTTAATGAGATATTGAGCAATATCTTTCTCTCTACCTAAAGATAAATCCAGCGCCACAAACGCGCCGAGTATTAAGGTGCCCATCACAACCTTTAATAAACTATCTAAAGGGGCGCCATGAAACACTAAATTGTGAATATTCAGAGCGATACCGGCGCCTATAAATAAGCTCAGATCTAGAAAGAATTGGAAAGACACCTGACGGTCAAGTGGTTTGCGATCTATCCAGGAAATACTAAACAAACGAATAGCTAGAGCAACGAGTATGGGGAAAACCAGGGTAGTTGCCGTTATCGATTCCAATAAGGGGCAGACTTGGCCGCCATATAGCATAAAAGCAATGGCTGCTAGCAAATAATGTGCGGCCACTCGTCTCTCAACTTTCACATGCCTCATAGTTTATTTCCCTGGATAAGCAGACCGAGCCACTGATGTAATTCGCGGCTATATTATTGTGACAAATTCTATCGCTAGAAGTTTAGTGGATATATAACAAAGTACTTTCCCATATATACGAAGCTCCCAACATTTAGACTTTGTGCTGCTCATAGCGTGGACGCTCGGCTTTGGCGTCAAACCACTCTGACTTGGACTCACAGAAGATCTCATATTGCGGCCCAGGGAACTCCCCTTCAGTGATAGTTCCAAGCCTTAGTCTTATTGTTTCGGGCATATCGGTTCTTTGACTATATAAAGGACTTCCGCAGTTGCTACAGAATACGCGCTTTTTATTAGGGCTCGACATGAAAGTCTTCAAATGATCAGCGCCACTCGTAATGGTGAAGTATTGACTCTCTATAGGTGCGTTAGTAACAAATGGCGTTCCTTGAGCCTTTTTACACTGATGGCAGTGGCACATCGCAACCTCTTGGATATCAGCATCATATTGATACTGCACCTCTTCGCAAAGACAAGTTCCTTTTATCATGTATCTCTCCGGCATTTTTATCCTAATGAAACAACATAACCTGTAGACCTCTGTAGCTCAAGCATTTCTATAATGAGAAGTATTCACTCTAGCTAACACAAGTACCTTCGGCCTAAATCGCTTATCAATTCCTTTAGCATAAACCGCTACTTTTGTTAGAATAGCTCCCTTATCAGGGACTATAAAAGTTAGTATGAAAAAAGCATACTAGACAAGGGAGTATTTAAGTGCAGACCAAACTACTATTTTTTATCACGCTCTGTGTACTGGTGTTACCAAATGTGAGTGCTGAGGTTTTTCGCTGGACTGACGCCAATGGGCAAGTTCATTTCAGTGATCACGCTCGAGCGCCTTCTGCTGCAAAAGAAGTCGAGATCGACACAAGCAAAATGAATATAACCAGTGAACTCAGCTCACCCGAGCAGCTTCAACGCCAGGCAGAAGATCTGGACGCATTACGCCAGCAAAAACTCGAACAATGGCAGAGTAAACGAAAGGATCAACCTACAAAGGACGATTGGTGTAATTGGGCACGATCTTATTTACAGACGATTGTAGGTCGTGTTGTTTTTCTCGATGACAATAATCAAGCTGTCAAAGTCTCTGAAAAAGAGCGTAAAGAACGGGCCCAGAAACTGGCAAAAGAGATAGAAAAACGATGCTAAAGATAAGCTTCGTTGCGCTGACGCTAGCATTGATCTTTGCGTTCTCGGCTCAAAACGTATACGCCCAAATATACAAATATCAAGGTAGTGATGGTAAGTGGCACTATAGCGATAAAAAACCTGCTTCCAAACAAACAAAAGTTGAGAGTATCAATTACCAAAGCAAAACTAAGAAAACACTTAAACCTCATCTCGTGCTTTCACACAGTGACAATGGAACTGACTTTATTGTTCACACCCCCTATTTTGCACCAATTCAAATATTCTTAAGTGTTGGCACGCATAAACTAAGCAAGCTTATTCCAGAAAATTCACAAGAAGCAGTATATCAAAGCCAAACCCGCATTTTTTCTGGCGAACATCGTTTCTTCTATGTGATCGGCTCCCCTGACAGTCGTCATACACAAAGCCACTACTTACCACCATTCAAAAACTTTAAACCAATGAAAGTCACGCAAAGCTTCAAGGGCCGCTTTAGCCACAATTCGCAACCAAGCCTATATGCAATCGATATTGGTATGACAGTAGGAACCCAGATTAGCGCAGCGCGCGGTGGAGTCGTTATTTCGACAAAAGATGACTATGCCTCAGCTGGCGTTTCAAGCCCTTTTTTTATTGATAAAGCGAATGTCGTAAGAGTTCTTCACGATGATGGAACTTATGCGGTGTATGCACATTTACTCTTGGGCAGTATACGAGTGAAAGCTGGGGATAAAGTTAAGGCAGGTCAAATCTTGGCGCTCTCAGGGAACACGGGTTACTCCACAGGCCCACACCTACATTTTGTTATACGTAAAAATGACAAGGGGCGGAGCAAGTCTCTACCTTTCAAACTAATGCAAAAAGGAAGCCCACTTAAACCTGAGCAGGGCATGTGGTTGCTTCCAACTGGGCATTAAAATATTTACTTGATTCCTAGCTTACTTAGGTCGCTGAGCTCTCGAGTTGCCAT
>NZ_LWFE01001043.1:0-7043 GCF_001635675.1 Oleiphilus sp. HI0061
ATTTCTTGGAAGCCAATGTTGGTGTTTTTAAGATCAATTTGCTTAAGCGTCTTCTCGTTTACGCCACTCTCTTTAAGCGCGCTTAAGAAGTTCTCTTTGTCTTCAACCAAGAAGCGGCTCTTGCTCTGAGCTTTGAATTCTTGAGAAACCAGGTAAGTTTCGCCTGAATAGCCCATACCAGACTTTTCCCATTGTTCGTTATGGGTCATGATTCGGTTCAGCTCATCGATAGGCATTTGAAAAGCCAAAACGGCGATTTTCTCACCTTGTTTATTTACCACAGGGCTTGCCATAAAGGAGGCAGGAGCTTCATAAGATGGCGTATAAGACTGAAAAGAAGTAAAGGCAATGTGGTCAGGGTCACTTGCGTTGGCAGCTTCTTTATAGACTTTAGCTAAGTCACTATTTTTATAAGGCCCGGTAAGTAAAGAGGTGGCGTAATCGAGCTCTTTGAAAACGGAGTAAATAATCTCGCCTGAGTCAATATCGATCAAAAAGATGTCGTAATATTGGAATTCGTTAAGGTGCTTTCTAAACTCCGGGTGATACTCTTTGTGTACCTCATTGTAATCGGAGCTAAAGTCGAGTGAGTCTAAGGCATCTTTTTGACCTAAGGGGTTAGCGTTGTCTGCAATGAAGTGATATTGCATTAAACGGGCTTTATCGCTAATGCTGTTAAGTAAATTGCCGGGAGATAATGAAGAGCCTGGATTGCTCTCGGCATAGGTGGCACCAAATTGCCCGGTGTAATAATCTTCTAACTTGTCAGATATTTCGTTGCTACTGACGGTTTTAGGAAAATCATCATAGCTAGCGATGAAGCCTTCAGCTGAGTCGACGACACTATGGCTTGCAGAGAAAGCTTTAAGCTCATGTTTGATAGTCTGTAGGTAGCTGTGAATAAAGTCCTTCTGGGATTCTCGCTGTGTGATGAGCGCTTTCCGTGCTTCGTTTTCAATAACGCTTTCGGCAATATTAAATCCAACACCTGCTGTAATCAGAGCGGTTAATAGTACCGAAACAACGGACACTGAAAGTGATCCGAGGAGAACTTTTCGAGAGATGGACATGGTTGTTTCCTATTATTGCTATTTTAGTTCGTCGTTACTGACATTTTTAGTGTGGTGAAGACGCAACTACTTGTCAGCCGCAATCTATTTCAGCATAGGCCATTTAAGAAAAAGTGCTTAATATTTAGGAGGGGAAGTTCGGCACTGTATTGGTGCGAAAACTGCGCTGGATTAGTTGCTGGGCGAGAAACGAACCAGACTCGTGGTGAGTGGTTCGTTTCTTGTCGGGAGGGGCGTTTACTGGAAGCTGAATACAGAACCGCTTATAAAATCTGTATTTGTTGTGTCGTCACTTAATGCATAAAGGATATAAAAAATGCTGCCGCTGACGTCTTCAGATAGGGCGTAGCCAAATGCGTTTGTTTCTCCTCCCGATAAAACTTGATCTCCTGTTAGAAGGGATGTGTCAAAAGGTGATTCAGGTAAATGTATTTGAGGGTCTGGATTGCCAGTCATAACAGCAATTAATGGTAGATCGAAGTCGCGATTTGATAGGTTTCGGACAAGTGTTAGTAAAGTGCTGCCAGATTTTAAGACCTCGTTTTCTGCATCATATAATACTTCTGCTTCTGCGTAGCTTACGATGACATTTCTGAAATCATTTGTACTGTATATTGCTGACGAACTATGAATTTGATTGCTCGAAGCCTCAATTGATATCAGACCAATATTCTCAGAGCTTAGGGTAATTTGAGCGACGCCATTACTGGTATAAGCCGTTTCGATATGTGTGGTGCCATTATCAGTGATACTAAAACTCACTTCAGTGTTATCTGGAATTGCTCCGCTAGCCGAGTTAGGGCTTAAAGTCGCGGACACAATAGAGCTATCAATACCGTTGTTTAGAATAACGTTTGGAGTCAGTGACAGTGATATCGCTTTAGTAGCGTTAGGGTCTTCCGAGATTGTGAGGCTCAGAGTGTTAGAGCTTATAAGTTCTCCTGAGCTGTTTAGTAACTGGGCAGATATATCGCTGGTGCCGGCTGACAGAGCTTTTAGCAAACCGCTTTGATTAGAAAAGTAGTCATTCGATGCCGTCTCGATAGATACAACATCATTGTCACTGATTATCCAGCTTACTTCTTGGGTGAGATCTTTGCTGCTGTTATCGGAGTAGTCTGCAATGGCACTCAGTTGCAGTTCATCGTTAACGTTTATCGCGCTAGCAGGGCTGGTAATAGCAATAGAACTTAGTATTGCGTCCGTCACTGTGAAGGTTGCGCTGGACGATAGGCCTTCAAAGCTGGCGCTGACACGTGTACTACCGGGGGCAACGGTACGAATTAGTCCTGGGCTATCTACATTATTGTCGACAGTAATAAGTTGATTGTCTTCGCTTTGCCAGGTGACGAGGTGGGTGATGTCTTTAGTCGATGCATCGGTATATAAGCCACTTGCTTTGACTTGTTCTGTAAACCCAGCCGGAATACTTGTGTTATCGCTCGTCAGTGATATTGATTGAAGTGTCGCACTTGTTACTGTCACTAAACTAATACCACTGATTCCTTCTAGTTCGGCAGAGATCAGGGCTTCGCCTTCTGCATTAGCGCTGATAACCGGAGCGCTAGGGCTTTCTACGCTTGCAACAGTACTAGAGCTTGTGTTCCAGTTGGCCTCTTTACTGATATCAATTTGTTCTCCATCAGAATAGGAGCCTAAAGCAATGGCTTGTATTTGAAGCCCGTTAGCTAGGCTGATATTTCCTGGCTGAACTTCAATTGCGGTTAATACGGCGTCTTGAATGCTTAGACTAGTCGATATACTAATATCATCCAGGGTGGCGGAAATGTTTACGAATCCCAGTTCTAGTCCATTGACTAAACCTTCAGATAGCGCAGCGTTTGAAATAGAGCCTATTGCCGAGTCGCTCGATGTCCAGGTTACCTGTTCGGTGATGTCCTGAACTGAGCCGTCACTGTATGTTCCTTGAGCACTGAAACTTTGGCTTAGCCCCTTTGGTAGGGAGCTGTTAATAGGAAGAATACTTATATTGCTTAGTACTGCATTGCTTACCGTAACCGTACTGGCAGCATTATGGCCATCTAGCTCAGCACTCAGGCTTGAGCTGCCGATATCCAGTCCGCTAACAAGTGATGAGCCCGCTTCAATTGAGATTATTTCAGGAGAGTCAGCGCTCCAATTGACTTGGCTAGTAACATCTTGGTGGCTTTGATCAGTAAAAATGGCGGTGACGTTTACCTCGCTTTGAGTTCCTTTCGCTAGTGTGATCAATGGCGGGGTCAAAACCAGACTGTCGATTTGAGCCGGGCTGATAACAATGTTTTTTAACCCAGTTGTAGAGCCTTTAATAGCGCTGACTTGCACCTCCCCACTTTGAATGGCGGTAATAAGCTCATTATCGATACTGGCAAGGCTGATATCGCTAGTTTGCCATGTTACTTCAGCGGTAATGTTTTGGGTGCTGCCATCGGAATAGGTGCCAGTCGCTGATAAAGCAGTAGTGAGTCCGGCAATTAGAGTGTCGGGTAAATCAATTGAAATAGAATGCAATGTAGCAGGAGAAACCTTTAGCTCCAGACTTGTGTTGATGTCGCCAATACTTGCTGTGACATTGGTATTGCCAGCGCTGACAGCGACTACCAAGCCATTTTCATCGACTGTGGCGATGTTGTTATTGCTCGATTGCCAAGAAGTCTCAGGACTAAGGTCGCTTGTGGTGTTGTTCGTATAAATTCCGGTTGCCGTGAGAGTGCGAGATGAAGCAATTGCCAGTGTCAACGCGGCGGGTGTTATGCTAAGTGAACTCAATGTGTATGCAGTAGACGTACTTGAAGCGTGCTCACCCTCATAACTGGCTGTAATGGTTGCGTCACCAGGTGCTAGTGCGGTAAGTAAGCCTTCGTTGGAGATATGCAAAATGCTCGGATCAGAGGAACTCCAGTTAGCGGCTGAGGTGATAATACTTGTTGTACTATTTGAGTAGTGCGCGTTTGCTACCAGCTGCTGGATGCTGCCGACTTCGATGTCGGAAGGCAAGGTGGTAATGCTAACACTATAAAGAACGACAACCTCCACGTCTTGTTGATCTAGCAAATCATTGTGTTCGATAGAGATCGTTGCACTGCCAGCGGTGTTTACCGATAACAGGCCTGTGGCACTTATGCTGATAGCAGTGTTATTACTAGAGGCCCAGATAACATCGTTACTGATGTCTTCGCTTGATGAATCGGTGTAGGTTCCGTTAGCACTTAATTGCACACTGTCGCCGACCTCAAGATCGTCGGGAATGATGCTCATCGCAATGCTGCTTAAAGCAATTACGTTTATGCTGAAACTGGCTGATTCTCCAGAAAAAGCCGCTGTAATCGTAGTACTACCAGCATTGATTGCCGTAATCAGGCCACTGTCTGACACTGTCAGGATATTCGTGTCACTAGAGCTCCAGCCAGCGTCGCTACTTAAGTCAAAACTTGAGTCGTCGGTGTATAAACCGGTCACACTGGCTTGAAAGGTTTCGCCAGATATCATTGTTGTTGGTGGTGTTGATAATGAGAGACTCTGAAGTGAAGGCGTATTATTGGTCTGTTTTCCTGAGCTGCTACCGCCGCTGCAAGCGCTAAGTAATAGTGATATTAAAAAATATGTCAGTACTTTAGATGCGCTATTTATTGAAAAAACGTTGAACATTGAATAGTGATCCTCTTAATATGCGCGCAGTTTAGAGATTTTTCTACAGGAAGTATGTTCCATTTTGTCAACAGAAAGTGAAATTCTATAAAACAGCTTCATATAACTGTTTTCCTAACCGGCAAAATTTCAACAGAAACCCTATTGAGGTTAAGTATGCAAAGTAACATTAGGTACAAGTCTAGCAGTCGTAGAGCTTTGCTCTCGATATTTTTGCTATGCCTTTCAATGAATGTAATGGCTGAACGGGAAGAGAGCGGTGCGGGAGCCAGTTTACAGTTAGTAGCGACCTTCAGTGTTTTGGCTGATATGGCTAAGGCGGTGGGAGGAGATCATGTATCCGTATCTACCTTGGTAGACTGGGGGGAAGATGCACATGTTTACCGCCCTTCACCTCAAAATGTTAAGCATTTATCTAAAGCTGACTTGTTGTTAATGAATGGCTTGGGCTTTGAAGGGTGGTTAGCGCGCTTGGTTGCAGCAGCAGATTTTAATGGCCTGACTGTGATAGCGACAGAAAATGTTCGTTTGATCAGAGAGCGAAAGGATTTGCGTCGACATAGTCATGGTCATCATGGCGAAGAAGAGCATAAGCATAGTAGCGCTTCTCTTGATGAAAATGATGATATTTCCAAGATGGTTGGAAGGGTTGACCCGCATGCCTGGCATAGCTTGCAGGCTGCAAAAGTATATATTCGCAATATCACCAATGCCTTAGCGAAGGTTGACCCTCCGCATGCCGGAGAATATGCAACGAATGCACAGGCATATATTGAAGAATTAGACTTGCTTAACCAAGCTTACGAGAAGAAGTTTTTGGCTCTGCCTGCGTCTCAACGACAAATGGTTGTTCCTCACAATGCCTTTGCTTATTTGGCTCGAGATTATGGTTTGAAAATGCGGAGCTTGCAAGGCATCAGTACGGGAGGAGAGGCTTCTGCAGCACAAATTGCACAAGTAGTTCGTCAGGTTCGGAGCTCTGGCGTCAAGGCGATTTTCGAGGAAAATGTCGCTGACAATCGCCTTATCAAAGTTGTGCAAATGGAAACGGGAGTCAATTTTGGAGGTGAACTGATCTCGGGCGCCTTATCTCATGAGCTAGCGCCAAGCTATCTCGATATGATGCAGTACAATCTAGCGAAAATTTATCAAGCCTTGAAGTAAGCTGGGCTGAGTTATAAGTCCAGTTCTGGAACACTTTGGTCGACGGTACAATGGACAATCCCATCTTTTAGTGTGGCACTGATTTTGTCTCCCGCCTTGAAGTCGCTGCACTGGGTTTGAACTTTCTGTTTATCGGACTTTAATATGGCATAGCCGCGCCCTAAGGTTGCAAGAGGGCTTGCCGTGTGCAGTGTCTGGGCTAGAATCGCCAGTCTGTGTTGCTGTTGTTCCAGGTTTGCATGCTGCGCTTGTACTAGTTTGTCGTAAGCGTTGTTTAGTGTTGCTGCGCTTTGTTCAAGCTTCGCTTGAGGGTTATATCTGAGTAAGCGGTGCTGAAGTATATTCAGACTTCCAGATTTATTTTCAATAGTGTTTGATAGTGCCCGTTTAATGCGCTCTTGAAGTTCTTCAAGGCGTAAACCCTTTTCTTGAAGGGCATCGCCAGGATGTCTTAGTCGTTTTTGTAAGGCATCGATGCTTTGGCTGAGTTGTTTGAATCGATTGTTGATCAAAAACTCCAGGCGCCGTTGTTGTTGATCCAGGTTTTGCATTAATTCGTATTGGTCGGGCGTAATGTGTTCTGCGGCTGCTGATGGCGTTGGTGCCCGGTAGTCTGCTACCAGGTCGGCAATCGTAAAGTCTACTTCATGACCAACGGCGCTAATGATAGGTAGTTCGCTGTCAAAAATAGCACGTGCGACGACTTCTTCATTAAAACTCCATAAATCCTCTAGAGACCCGCCTCCTCGCCCAGCAATTAACACATCTGCAAGGTTGTGGCTGTTGCAGTAAGCGATAGCGTCGGCAATTTGTTGTGCTGAGCCTTCCCCTTGAACCTGAACGGGTAGCAAAATGATCTCTAGTGCAGGGAAGCGACGCTGCGTCACTGAAATGATGTCATGAATGACGGCACCGCTTTGAGAGGTTATCACGGCTGCTTTTTTGGGGATTTGTGGTATAGATTTTTTATGCTGCTGGTCAAACAGTCCTTCGCCAGCCAGTTTAAGCTTTAGTGCTTCAAAAGCGGCTTGTAGTTGCCCAATACCCGCCGGTTCCATGCCTTCAACGATAAGTTGGTAATCGCCGCGACCTTCGTACAAGCTCACTTTGGCTCGAACAATTATCTGGTCACCTTCCTTGGGGATAAACTTTAAGCGTTGG
>NZ_LWFE01001044.1:0-3151 GCF_001635675.1 Oleiphilus sp. HI0061
ATGAGAAACTAGGCAAGCTATGTCAAAAGAATCAAGACATTGAAAGCGCAACAGAGGCATACAGGAAAGCTATTCGATATGGCGAACACTCAATACATGAAAAAGCTGACAACTACCTAAACCTTGGCCGCTGCTTATCCGAAAGGTCATCGGGAGACCTTAGTGATTCTGGCAAAACACATGCGGACGAAGCGATACAAGTTCTAAACGAATTAACACATAAATTTTCGACTGACGAACAGGCCTGCCTCAATGCAACGCTTATCGAGGCTCGAGTATTTAATGGTCAGAACAATGCCGAAGCAGCACAGGAAAAACTTCATCAAGCAGAGTGCATGATTGAAGAAGAGAAGCTCTCAGCGGAAATTGGCATCGAGCTAGCAAAGACACTCTACTCCTTAAACGAGCTTGAACGTGCCGAGAAACTCTTAATCACACTCGCTGAGCGATTCAGTAACGACCCCGAAGCGCTAGCGCAAATTGAAAGCCAGCTTGACGAACCCGAAAGCTTAGTGGCCAAAAAGCAAGCAAAACGCCTTAATAAATCAGGTATTGAGCAGTTTGAACAAGGCCAACTTGCACAAGCTGCTGAAGCATTCAAAGAAGCGCTCAAGCATACACCAAGACACGCAGCCTTGAATCTTAATCTAGCTCAAGTTGTAACGAAGCTATTTAAAGAAACTGCTGACCATAGCTTATTAAAGCTTGCAGAGCAGTCCCTTGAAAAAATAAACAACATACCCGAACAGCATAACCAATACCGAAGGCTTAAACACCTCGAGAAGCAAGTAGCAGAACTTCAATCCAAAAAACAAAATTGAACGAGTACAGTATCATGAGTAAAGACAAACAACCCGATTTCTCGATGATTATCGCCTCAGCTGTCCACGACATGAAAAATTCGCTCAGCATGCTACTACACTCCGTAGATCAGATGTGCGAAGAACTGCCTGAAGAGTGGCAACAAAGAAACAATACGACTGTCGTAAAATATGAGGCTGAACGTGTAAATAGCTACCTTGTACAGCTACTTGGCTTATATCGCCTGCAGAATGAAATGCTATCATTACATATCGATGAGTGCTTTGTTCACGACATCCTGGACGAGCAATCCGCACACTATTCGCCAATGCTCAAAGATAAAAATATTGAACTCGAAATCACCTGTGATCCAAATATATCTTGGTATTTTGATAGGGAGGTAATTTTGGGCGTTCTTAATAACGCGCTAAATAATGCTTCACGCTATACCAAATCGATCATTGAAATCGTCGCCTACATCAAAGATGATGACCTGATTATAGAAATACATGATGATGGAATCGGTTATCCTGACGAGCTATTGCAAGCCTCACCAGGAGAAGTAATAAATAACATTAACTTTCAAACTGGCAGCACCAGCCTGGGAATATATTTTGCTGAAATGGTCACTAAACTTCACACACAAAATGACAAGCAAGGGTCTATCAAGTTATCAAATGGAGGCAGACACGGAGGGGGAGTCTTCACGGTAGCACTTCCCTAAATCAAATTGCCAAGCCAGCCTAGATTTTTCTTACTCAATAGGTGGGAGGTATTCTTTAAACAGTGCGCTGCCAAGCGATGCACCGGTAACATCAGAAAGCCCCCACACTGAAAGTATTCTGCCGTCACGTAGCAAGGCATTTTGCCTCAAGGTTAACACTTCGGCACCTGATGTCTCTTGAACAATCGTACTTTCACTCAGCCACACCTTAGACAACTTAGAATATTGTCTTGTCTTGATTTTTGGGTGGAACGAAGTATTCTGAACCCAACTTAAGACACCGTTACCTTCATAGTCAAAGTTTAGTAAAGGGCTGGTAACCGGTCTCTCAGAACCAGATCCAGTAACTGGAATGTCTTCAGCAGTAGAAAAGCCAGAGCCGGGATGATAAGAACGAACTGTAAGACTGTTCACACCATCGTCGAACAGCATTGACCAAGCCACAAATAACTCGTTCAAATTATTGTGGGCCAGAGTAAACTCACTAACGCTTGCCGAGTCATCATATTCAATCTTTTTAGCATCTTCCCACTCTCCGCTAGCGTTACGATTAAGCATTAGATCATATCGACCTCCAGAAGATTGACGCCAAGCAACGTAGAGATCGCCATTATCAGAAATTGAGGGTTTAGGTTGAACCGCAAAGTGTGTTTCTGCACCAACAACATCAACAAACTGTGTTTCATCACTGCTCAGAGTTGCATCACTTGATACATTGAATCTTCTTGCTCTAACTCTGTCGAAGCCCGACACTTCCTGTGACCACACCACCACACCAAGACCTGAGGAACTAAGAGATAATTCAAGGTCTTGGGCGTCTCCCAAAACATCGGCTCCTGATACTGTATCAATATAAATTGGAGCGCCAAACCCCAAACCATTAAACCCGGTAATAAAATTAAAAGAAAGCAGCCTTACACGCTGAACACCGGCAGAGCTTTGTTGAATGAAACCACCAACAACCCCTCCAGAATCACTTAAGCTAAAACTGGTATTTCTAACCTCACCATCAACAGAAGACCCACTTAAAAGATCTCGTGGCCCGCTCCATGCATTCCCATCAAACATGTTAACCCATGCTGTCAGCTGTGCGTCAGGAGACCTTGGCTGAATCCATATAACGACCGCATGCCCCAGCTCATTAATAGCGATTTCTGGAGAGTAAACGCTACCAAGACCAGCACTATCCAACCTTAATGAGTTAACGCAGGAAGAATCAAGAGAGTCAGGATTCTTGCGGCAATGCCGTGAAGCAGACTCAGTTCCGGGTAGAACCCAGACTTCCTGATCCGCTAGATATTGACTTGCCCAAATCTGTGTCACACCTTCAACACTCTGCTTCCAAACCAATAAAGTAGTGCCACTTTGACTACTTTGGATAATCGGCTCAAAGCTGTCCCCTTGATGAAAGACTGCCTGTGTACCCTCTTCATTCAAGTACTTGAAATTAAGAGTTTCGGACTCGTGCCATACGCCAGACTCCGTCGTAAACGCGACCCTCTCCCCGCCTTCAAGAAAATTACGCTCATCCTCACTTGTTGACAAATCATCTTCCACTAAATCATGTACGTCTGATTCCACTTGAAGAGTATAAGTGTTATGTAAGGCAAAACGACCACTACTCAG
>NZ_LWFE01001045.1:0-20470 GCF_001635675.1 Oleiphilus sp. HI0061
AAAGCAAGGTACAAAACGATTTTGTTCAGCCAGGTAAACTGGATTATCTGACTAAAAAGGTGTAGCACTTGAGAACTCCATAAAAGTTTTAGTCTTTGGCTGGTAGATACTTAAGTCTGTGGCATGTAGGCATAAACGGCTACTAGCCTTTAATGCCGACTCGTGAGCATAAAGCCCATCGCCCAATATTGGATGGCCGGTATATAGCATATGAACACGTAGTTGATGAGAGCGACCTGTTATCGGCGTGAGGATGACTCTCGATGCCTGTTCTGAGCGAGTCGTACATTGATAGAAGGTCTGAGCAGCTTTACCTTCATGTGAAATCATCTGTCGAGGCCGATTGGGCCAGTCGGTCTTCAATGGCTGATTAACTTCGCCACTTTCATCTTCCATAAAGCCATAAACCAAGGCTTCATAGCGCTTTTTGACTTCTCTGTCATGAAACTGCCTACTAAGCTCCCTGTGGGAATCCGCATCAAGCGCCAAGACCATCAAGCCCGAGGTTGCGCAATCCAAACGATGAACCACCCTGATAGTGGGAAATTGGTCTTGTAAGCGGCTCAGCAAGCAATCAGCTTTGTCGGGGCCTCTGCCCGGAACTGATAGCAAACCGGAGGGCTTATTAACCACCACAAGCTGTTCATCTGAATAAACAATCTCGATTTGAAAATCTGGACGCATTGGCTACAACTACCTAGTGACATTACTTTGATTTCATCAGAGCACTGCTGAAACTCCAAGCGAGCTATTATACACTGCCTACAACCCTATTAAGCCCTATAAATTTCTTAGACGATATTCTGATCAGGAGCGAATCTTCACATGAAGGGAAATATGTTTACCGGCTTTGGCTATCTGGCTCAAGGTTTCAAGATCATTTGCCAGCCCGGCTTTCGCCTATTTTTACTGGTTCCTTTAACCGTAAATATCATCTTGTTTACGCTGCTCATCATGTGGGCATATAGCCTAGTAGACGGTTGGATGGCGACCTTATTGTCTTGGGTCCCAGAATGGCTAGGATTCATGGAGTGGTTATTCTGGGGAATCTACTTCTTAGCCATCTTAATGACGCTGTTTTATGGCTTTATTGCCGCCGCGAATTTAATCGGCGCTCCTTTTTATGGCT
Organism: Oleiphilus sp. HI0061; assembly: GCF_001635675.1. Classification (NCBI taxonomy): domain Bacteria; kingdom Pseudomonadati; phylum Pseudomonadota; class Gammaproteobacteria; order Oceanospirillales; family Oleiphilaceae; genus Oleiphilus; species Oleiphilus sp. HI0061. Next base: position 1,130 of record NZ_LWFE01001045.1, read on the forward strand.
ACCTGGCAGAACTCACTGAAAAGCACTTAAGCGGCCAAGATAAAGGTGAAGACTTCTCATGGAGCGAGCTACTGGCAATGGTTCCCAGAACCATCATGCGAGAACTCCAAAAGCTTGTTTATTATATCCCGCGGGTGCTAGTGCTATTGGTTTTAGGCTTAATCCCCGGCTTGAATGTGATTATTGCTGTTATCTGGATTATTTTCTCAGCCTGGATGATGGCCATTCAATATATCGACTACCCGGCAGATAATAATAAGATGAGCTTCCCCGATATGAAAAACTACCTGGCTAGCCATCGTCTGACATCACTAGGTTTTGGGCTGGTAACGTTTGGGGCAACGCTTCTGCCTATCGTGAATTTTCTGGCACTGCCCGCTGCGGTGTGTGGCGCGGTCGCATTTTGGGTAAACGAAGAAAGATCTTTAGGCAATATCAATATGAACTTTGAAGCAGAGGCGCAGAAAAAGCTATCCAAGTAAATGCAGATAGCTCATCAAGATGCATTTGCTAGCGCTTTCTGTTCATTAGCCGAGCTACTGGAAACCATTATCGATGCCGGGAAGTGACAAATAAACTCACTGCCTATGCCTTCTTCACTATGGATTTCCAGCTCGGCATTATGATTGATCAATACATGCTTCACGATCGCTAAGCCCAAGCCTGAGCCGCCACTTGAGTGGTCTCTGCTGGGGTCCGTTCGATAGAAGCGTTCCGTCAAGTGAGGGATGTGAACGGAATCAAAACCTTCACCGGTATCACGCACACAAAAGTGAGCACCTTCTTCATCCAGCCACCAGCTGATGTCGATATCACCACCGGTGGGCGTATACTTAACTGCATTAAACGCAAGGTTTGAGAAGGCGCTATAAAGCTGACGAGAGTCACCGGTAAATAAACAGGGTTTGGTGCTTTCAAAGTCCAAACGAATATTCTGATTTTTGTCAGCGCTAAAGGCTCGTGCGTCGCGGTAGACTTCTTGTAGTACCGGTTCGATATCGATCGCTTGAGTATTACTAGGCAGGCCTTCAGTTTCATACTTGGCGAGTAACAAGAGGTCACTAATCAGGCTTTCCATCCGTTTCGTTTGCTCTTGCATTGAATTTAAGGCTCTTCGCCACTTCTTAGGTGTATCTTCAGCATCCTGGAAGGTTTCGATATAACCTCTAATAACCGTCAATGGCGTTCTCATATCATGAGAAACATTGCTAACGAAGTCACGCCGCATCTGTTCAAGTCGCTGCACACGCGTCACATCTTGCGCGAAAACCAAGCGGTCATCTTTGCCAAACAAAGTGATATGTACTTGCAAAGTTGCACTTTTATTTAAAGGTGAACGTAGCTCTAAAGGTTCGTCGTAATTCTTGCTTTCAAAATATCGCTTAAAGGAAGGGTCTCTAAGCAAATTTGTTATCAGCTGACCTCTATCTGACTCTCGTTTAAAGCCAAGTACTGTACTTGCAGAGTCATTCCACCAGTCCATCGCACCTTCAGAGTTAGTCATGACGACAGCCTCTTTTAGTGCATTGGTAGATAATTGGACACGAGCAATCATTGACCGCAAGTTTTCTTGAGTAATGCGATTTTGATATTGAATTTGATATAGACCGTCAAACAGATCGCCCCATAAACCATGGCTTTCGGGAATTGCTTGGTCTTCTTGTACACTGTAAAGCCAACGATGCAGCTTAACAGCCTGGCTGATTGTCCAGGCTAAGTAGGCAAAGCAGCCAATCGCGAGAACCCACGCTAATTCCCCAATCAGCAGGCCAAGTACCAGCAAGCCAATCACAGCCCAAAAAAGGGAGTATAAGTGACCGATGATTCGTTTGTGCATAACCTTATGCTCCAGCACAGGAAGACAGATTCATTCTCTGATTCAATAGTTTGCCATTAAAACGCAAACGGTACAGAGAGTGTGCACCCTTCGTCAATGATCGAAGTCATGTGCATGAAAAATCGAGCTCCTTGCCACCTTTCTTATTTTATAACAAAGTTACCAATGCTCAAGCGCTATGCAGCACCTTGAGCAGAAAAACGATAGCCAGTACCTCGAACAGTTTGAACCAGGTATTCATGCCTTTCACCTAATGCCTTGCGAAGGCGCCGAATATGAACATCAACGGTTCGATCTTCAACATAGACATTGCCACCCCAAACTTGATCAAGTAGCTGGGAACGGCTATAAACGCGGTCTTGATGCGTCATAAAGAACTGCAGTAGCTTAAACTCAGTTGGCCCCATGCTCAGCAAATTATTGTGAGCGGTAACGCGATGACAAACTGGGTCAAGTACCAATCCATCTATTTCGATTTCACTTTCGACACCCGCAGGCGTCGCACGACGAAGTACAGCTTTAAGACGAGCAACCAATTCACGAGGAGAAAAAGGCTTAGTAATATAGTCGTCGGCACCGACTTCCAAACCCTGTACTTTATTATCCTCTTCGGTTTTAGCTGTCAGCATAATAATAGGGATATCACTGGTCGCTTCATTGCGTTTCAAGCGTCTTGCCAATTCAATTCCGCTAGTGCCTGGCAACATCCAATCAAGTAAAATCATATCGGGACGTTGATCCACAATAGCAATAAATGCATCCTGCGCATTTGAAGCTTCGATACAATTGTAATCAGCCATTTCTAAAGCAACAGCAATCATTTCTCTGATTGATGCTTCATCATCAACAATTAATACGGTTTTTTCTGACATAGTACTTACTCCAAAAATCAAACTGTATTAAAACGGCAAGCTGTTACAGTTTTATGACACTACACTGTAAGCCTATGCTGAGAACCTAATGAGCGCTCCTTTTTGCGAAGTTTTACAATTCACCTGACATAAAAGTCTAGAAACAGTCCCAGGAATAAAACCATACCCACCCAGTTATTGTTCAAAAACGCCTTAAAGCACTCATCTCTGTCACGATGGCGAATCAAGTGCTGCTGATATACAAATAGTACCGACGCAACGACAATACTCAGAAAGTAAAACTGCCCCATTTCAAGCTGTTCACCTAACAAGCTCAGCGTCAATATCACCAAAACCTGCAAAAATGCGATAATCGCCCGATCAGCCGAACCAAATAAGATGGCCGTGGATTTAACGCCGATTTTGATATCATCATCCCTATCGACCATGGCATACATCGTATCATAAGCAACGGTCCACAAGACTGTTGCCATATAGATCAACCAGATATGCGCAGGCAGTTCATTCACTTGCGCGGCATAAGCCATAGGAACGGACCAGGCAAATGCAGCACCTAAGACCACCTGTGGTAAATAAGTATAGCGCTTCATGAAGGGATAAGCAGAAGCAAGTGCGAGTGCACCAAATGAAAGGTAAATTGTCAGTTCATTGGTAAACAAAACCAGGATGAAAGACAACAGACATAAAACGGCGAAAAAGATCAAAGCCTGTTTTGCACTCACCCGCCCCGTCACCAGAGGGCGAGCTTCAGTGCGCTTTACATGACCGTCTATTTTTCTATCCGCAAAGTCATTGATTACGCAGCCTGCCGAGCGCATGAAAACAGAGCCGGCGATAAAAATAGCTAACACATCCATAGCTGGTATGCCCTCGGCAGCAAACCATAATGCCCAAAGCGTTGGCCACAAAACCAGATAAATACCTATAGGCTTATCCAACCTCGCAAGCCTTACGTAGTCCATTGCAACACTTGCAAACGCGGGTTTACTCTGAGTATTCATATGCCTATTTCTCTCGTTTGCTTGCCTCAAATACCCGAGGCATAAATAGTTCGCTCACCAGCAATGGTTTCTGACGAAGAAAAAATACCGAGCGCCGCCCAAATACGGGTTCTTTAAACTGTTTCACCAAGGAGACACTTTCAAGCTTACTACGCGTCATAACTCTGGATTTAAACAGAAATGCGCCTAAAGGCTTATCTCCCAAATACTGAAGCTGTCTTTCATAACCACTTAGCGTTGTTTTCGGAATAATACTGCGCGCTATCACCCATACTTCTCCGAAACAAAGCAGCTCAACTTCCCTGACCAGCGCTTTCTGACGCTCTCTCACTTTTAGTATCCGCCTCTCCTCAAGACTTGGTACAGCCCAGCCTTGATAAGTGACACGCACACTAAAGTTATTATTTGATGCTTCGATAAGCCTCTTGGTAAGTGAACCTTGATCAAAGACCCAGGAACCATATTGTTTAGGCACTTTCCAGTCGGGTATCCGCCGAGCGGCTGGCTTTAGCATCACATGCCCTTAACTGCGTAAATACCCGGCGCATTCCGCCAATAGCCTTGATAATCCATACCAAAACCAAAAACAAAACGATCCTCAACATTTAAACAAGTATAGTCAGCGAGCAGATCCTTGGTCGCCTTTCTGTCATGTTGCTTATCCAATAAAACCGTCGTCAGAACACGCGCTGCACCTTGCTGCCGACAATAATCCTGTACATGTAAGAGGGTATGCCCTTCATCAAGGATATCATCAACCAGAAGAACGGTTCGGCCCGACAGTGCTTTTACCGGCTTAGCCAGCCAGTCCAAGCGGCTGCCAGAGGTTTCATTCCCATATCGGGTAGCGTGTAAATAATCCAGCTCTAGTGGAAAATTCAAATGAGCGAGTAAGTGACCACAGTACACCAAACCGCCATTCATAATTGAAATAACCAGAGGGTTGTCGGTCGCTAAGTCTTGCTCAATATCTTTGGCTGTCTTTTCAATTGCATCACTTAGCTCAGACATATCGATTAGGCAGTCGGCCTCATTAAAGACTTTCTGGGCTTCGACGGTTTTGGTATTGGACATAGATCTTCCTGATAAAATGGCTGTGCAGATTATATCTGTGAGCCTGCCTGGCCGCAAAGTTACTATCGCTGAAATAGTGAAAGATTTGTGCTGATCGAGCTGATTCGGTAAATTAGCCCGCTAAGTGAATGAGGCAACATTTATTCTCTAAACTAGAATCTTCTCTTCGCATAAGCAAGCGGGCGCTAGTGTAAACCAGAGAGGCATGTTTGTATGCATTCGAAAGGCAAGTAACATTTTGATAATACAGGTATAAAGAATGAAGAAGTGGCAATGCGTAGTCTGCGGATTAATTTATGATGAGAGCGAAGGCTGGCCTGATGATGGCATCGAAGCGGGCACCTCATGGGAAGATGTACCCGAAGACTGGCTTTGCCCTGACTGTGGTGTAGGCAAAGAAGACTTTGAAATGGTAGAGATTTAACATGAATACTTCACCTATCGTTGTCATTGGTAGTGGCTTGGCCGGATATAATCTTGTTAAGGAGGTTCGCAAGCTGGACCAGGAAAGCGAGATTATTGTGATCACTCAGGATGACGCACACTCTTATTCCAAGCCTATGCTCTCGACAGCACTTGCCAAAGGCAAGCAGGCTGATGAGCTATCAATGGCCGACCCGGGAAAGTTCGCGGCACAGCACAATATTTCAATCAGAAATCATACGAGTGTTGACCGAATCGATACTTCTGCCAAAGCAATCCTGATAGGTGAAGAACGCTTAGACTACAGCAAGCTAGTGCTTGCTTGTGGTGCTCAGGTCAATAAGCTCAGTTTTCCCGGAAGTGAGCTTGAGAAAGTCGTTTCAATCAATGACCTAATGGACTACCGCCGTTTTCGTTCTTTGTTAGGCGAAAACTGCTCAGAAAGCCAGAACCATGTACTGATCATGGGTGCCGGCTTAATCGGCTGTGAATACGCGAATGACTTATTGGCAAGCGGTTATAAGGTAACTATCGTTGACCCTTCAAAATCAGCCTTAAACAGTTTGATTCCTGAAGAGGCCGGACAAGCGCTTATCGAAGGCCTTAGTGATGCAGGTTGTCAGTTTGAAATGCAAGCTCATGTAAGCGAAATCACTGAACAAGGAAATGGTTTGCTTGCTCGTTTAAGTAATGGCCAAGAACTTGAGTGTGCCTTGGTTATTTCTGCCGTCGGCCTGAAAGCCAATATACAAATTGCTCAAGACTCGGGGATTGAATGCCAGCAAGGGATTGTCACCAACGCCTTGCTACAAACTAGTGCAGAAGATGTCTACGCCTTAGGTGACTGCGCAGAGATCGAAGGGCAGGTCAGACTCTACGTGCTGCCACTAATGACCTGCGCACGCACCTTAGCGAAGACTCTGACCGGCACACCGAGCCAGGTAAGCTTCGGCATCATGCCGATAGCAACTAAAACACCCGCCTGCCCCGTCGTCGTTTGCCCACCTGCCAGTGCTTCAGGCCAATGGCGCTTCGAACAAGATGGCCTGAATATTTGTGGTCGTCATTATAACGAGCAAGACTGTTTGGATGGTTTTGTACTAACTGGGCAACGCTGTGTTGAAAAACAAGCGCTAGTTAAAGAGCTCAGTAGTCTTTAAGCTAAAGACTCCCTGAATTAGGCGCTTTGTTTAAAACTCAACAAAGCGCGATTAATAAAGTGAGTCATGATCATGCAAGACGTACTACAACAACTCATCGATGTCCTTCAACTTAAGCAACTCAACAACTTAGTCTTTGAAGGTTGCAGCGAAGATTTGGGCTTCAAAAATGTATTCGGTGGACAGGTCTGTGGTCAAGCACTGATGGCGGCTTATCAAACAGTCGATCAACTCAGCGCTCACTCAATGCATGGCTACTTTTTACGCCCAGGGGATCATTCTCTACCAATTCAGTACGAAGTGCAGATTATTCGAGACGGTAGTTCTTTCGCAACACGGCGAGTCATTGCCCGGCAAGACGACAAAGAGATTTTTACCCTCAACGCTTCGTTTCAAAAAGATGAAGCGGGTTCAGAACACCAGTTTGATATGCCCGAAAGCAAGTCGCCAGAAGAACTGGCTTCCGAGCTGGAAATACGTCGTCGCTTTAAGCACCTGATACCTGAAAAACTTAGGGAGCAGTTCACCCGCGATAAACCAATCGAAATCAGACCAGTTAAGCCAATTGACTATACCAACCCGGATATTCGTCCACCCTATAAGCAAAATTGGTTTAGAGCGGTGGCATCAGTCCCCAATGATCTATCATTACACCATTGCCTTCTGGCCTATGCCTCGGACTTCGGCCTGCTTGGTACTAGTATGCTGCCGCACGGTTTGAGTTTTATGCAAAAAGGCATGCAAGTTGCGAGTCTTGATCATTCGATATGGTTCCATCGCCCTTTCAAGGTTGATGAATGGTTACTTTACGATATGGATAGCCCTAGTGCGTCAGGCGGAAGAGGCTTTAATCGAGGGAATATTTTTAACCAACAAGGTGAGTTAGTTGCTTCAGTATGCCAGGAAGCATTGATTAGAAAACGTAGTTAAAACTGCAAATGCGTGACGCCTTGCTAGGATACGTCACGCGTATCGCTTTCAGACTTATCAAGCCACTGAAGTAGCCTCTCCATCGGCAAAGGTGGGGTTAGTAAATAACCTTGAACAGAATCGCACTTTAGCTCTCTTAAGCGCTCCATCGTCTCTTCATTTTCGACACCTTCTGCCACCACCTGATAACCCAGTTTTTGGCACATGTTAATGGTTGCTTCAGCAATGAGCTCATTGCCCTCATCCCCACATATTCCCGATATCAAGGATTTATCGATTTTAATCTCTGTCGCCGGTAATGACTTTAAATACGCCAAAGAGGAGTAGCCAGCGCCAAAGTCATCAACCGATAAACGTAAGCGTAAAGCACACACTTTATTTAAGACCTCAATCGCATCCAAAGGATTCGCCATCATCGAGGTCTCAGTTAACTCAAAATAAATGCGCTGAGGATCGCTGTTGTTATCAGCCATTTGAGCGCTCAGAAAATCAATCAAATCTCCCTCTCGCAGGTTCAACACCGATAGATTGATTGACATATTCAAGTCCCAACCAAGCTCTTTGAGACTATTCTGGGCTTTAAGTGCATTGCTCACCACCCAGCGTGTTAATGCTTTAATAATGCCTGTTTGTTCGGCAATCTCAATAAACTCATCAGGCCTAACCAAGCCATAACGCTCATGGTTCCACCTTACCAAGGCCTCCATACCTACAACTCGATTCTCTTTAAGAGAGTATTTAGGCTGAAAGTACAAAGCCAGATGATCATTCTTGATCGCTTCCTTCAATTCAGAAACCATCATCAAGCGGCGCGCATTGTATTGATCATATTCAGGGCGATAGTAAGAAAGGTGTCGCTCAAGTGCTTCCGATGAGTCTGCAGCTACTTGGGCATGGCGCAATAAAGTTTCGGTGTTCAAACCGTGCTCAGGACAAACAGCCACACCAATTACCGGACGCAGTTCCAGACGCATCTCCTTAAACTCAATTGGTTGCATTGCCTGCTTTAGAATTTCATTTACCTGCTCTGTGTGGCTTTCCGCAAGCTCTGCCTCAACGAGCATCACAAATGAGCCTGGCTCCAAAGAACAAATTAATGCTTCCTCGGAAGGCCCCTGAAGTTTGACGATACCTGGCATATTAACCGACAATGCAGCGAAATTCTGAGCCACCTCGACCTGCATTAAATCAGTATTATGGTGACCCAAGGTACGACTGATCTCCATATAACGAAGGATTTCGATCACACAAATAGCGATCCGTTTATTCCCACGAGACTCAATAACCAAATTAGCCTGCTGCTCAAAGCAGGAGCGGTTTGGCAAGTGGGTCGTGGGATCAGATAAAGACTTGTTTAATAGCTTCTGTTCGGTTTCTCTGCGCTCAAGTTGCTCCAGTAATCGTGCTTCTTGCGCAGCTATTCGCTGCCTATGCTCTTGATAGAAACGTGAGGCTAAGGCTGCGTTTAGTATAAATAGCTCTAGTGCTGAACCGATCTGCATACCGTACTCGGTAACGAAGCTCACCGGCATCAGGCCCTGTTTACTGAGCGCAGATATCGTCACACCAAACATGAAAGTACTCCATGCTGTGGCATAGATCCACGCCATCCTATTCCCCATAAAGCCCAATATTGGCCCCATTATGAGTAAAACAAAGCTGCCAGGAATGGCCCCCATCACCGACAATTGCAAGGAGGTCTGCGCATCAAATACCAAGATGCCAGCAAGGCCAATCAAGGCAATACCAATGATCGCATTGATTAAATACCCCAAAGTCTTACTGTATTGCTCAGGCTTGAGAAATTCTCGTGAGAATAGCGCTGAAAAAAGTAAACAGCTGGACGGCAATAACAATAAAAGCGTGTGATGAAACTCGGGGTTATCTGAATAAATAAAGGGGAAAAGCTTCGCTCTCATAATACCAAAGAACAGCATGTACAAGAATGCTGCGACTGAATAGTATAAATACAGCTTTTCCCTGAGCGCGACAAAGATTAATAAGTTAAAGAAGACAATAACTGATACAACGCCAAAGTAGGTCGCATGTAATGCGTCTTCTTTTCCTAGCTGCACAAAGGTGCTCGTTGCATCAGAAATTTTCATCGGAACCAACTGAGAACCTGCCGTGTCGACTCTTAGATAAATCTGGTGGGTTTCACCCGCAGCTATTTTGACAGGAAAGAGAAAATTAGGGTGATCTATCAGGCGCTGCGAATAGGGCTTTCTATCTCCGGTGTGAACTTCACTGACTAAGTTGTCACCTGCAAAATGATAAAAATCCACATAATCCAACAAAGGGTAACTGATCTCTAGAATCTGCTCCTTTTGCGCCTGGCTTGGGTTACTTAATTCAAAACGATACCAGTACGGATAACGCTGATAACCAAAGTTAGCCGAGTCTTCACTAAGACCTTTCCATTCACCTTCTCTTACAAGGCTTTTTATTGCCTCTATGCCGCTGTTACCTGAGTGATCTACTAGGTATTCACTTCGAATAATACGGGGCGCACCATCGTCTGGCATCACATTCGTAATACCCCAAGCAGGCCCGATAAAGCTTCCACTTAGACACAGCAAGAATATCAGTAGCGGCCTAAGCAAAATGTTTTTTAAGAACGTCATATATAAGGTTGGCTAATTTTAGTGTAAACAATTTCTCTGTTTCTTAAGCGTAGCAGGACAATTGATTTTTTCCTCTGCTCACTTGATATACATTTATGAGTAGATTCCCCCTTATTCACAAACTATTTCAAACAAATACATGCTATGACTTCAACTAAGCTCTATACTGAAGCTATGCTGCCTATAAAAAATATACTTGTAGAAAATAAGGAGTTATCGATGAGTAGTGCAGAAGCGAGCAAACAAGCCAAAATAATTAGTGAACTACGCGTCTTTATTCGAAAGTGTCTAAGTGACCCTAGTGTTTCAACAAAATGCATGGAGATCGCACGCGAGCTGAAAAATGAACCTGATGCTTCCGCTAAAATAGCAGAGAAGATCAGCGCCTCAACAATTGTTAGAATTCCTGAACAATTGAGTGATGCTGATAAGATCTTCTTGGAAGTCATTCACGAAGTCTTAGATGACGAAGCTGCGTTATATTAAGCTGAAGCAGTAATCTAGATTTAGCCTTGAGTGATTAAATCTATGCACCAATAGTCTGTGTTTATCTCAGACTATTGGCTATCCTCGGAGAGCTGACACAAACTACGCAATAACTTCATTGCTCGTTGAACCTCCATAGAAGCGTTCACGATTTCTTTCTGCTCTGCCAGAATATCTCTTAATGTATCAGTGGTCGTCAGTGGATTTGCTAATACCACTCGAAAGACGACACATGCTTGTCGATTATACTTCGGGGGTTCCAAACGCGTTCTTGAAACAAACGATAGGCCTTTCTCACGCTGAGTTTTTTGTACAAACTTAGTGATACGATCCAGAACTGCATTGATCTTTTCCATCAAAATATCGTCTGCAACTGCTAACACCGACGTTGCAAACTCCGGGCAATAACGATAAGTAATAATATTTAACTCAGGATAGGTAATCACCTCGAAGTCCTGATCGTTGTCGATCATGGCAGCAAAAGCTTTGGCTTTATTGATACCTTCGTTGATCAATATCTCGTATCCATCTTTGGCAATAATCTTCAGGCCAGAGTGAATCAGCATCGCCATTCCCGGGCGTGAACCTTCGAGAGTTGTACTTCCCAAATCCTTCGAGCCACGACGGACAACATACTGAGCATGATGTTCAATGGCCTTCAGTTTCTTTGGGTCCTTAAACACCACCAAGCCACTACCCATCGGAACATATAACTGCTTGTGTGCATCCAGGGTGACAGAATCTGCTTTTTCGATGCCTTTTAATAAAGAGCGATAGTCATTTGAAAATAATGTCGGGCCACCCCAGGCTGCATCGACATGAAAGTGAGCCTTAAACTCGCGCGCGATTTCAGCCACTTCTTCAAGAGGGTCGATATTGCCTGTCTCTGTTGTACCGGCAATGCCAATCACGCTAATTATGCAGATATTTTCTTTCTTCAAGCGAGTGCAGGTATCTCGTAAGGCTTCCAGATCTATACGGTTATGCTCATCAGTCTCTACAGAAACCAGGTAATCTCGACCTATGCCGATAATATCTGCTGTTTTGCTAAAAGAGTAATGCCCTCTTTTTGAGACCACGATTGCAGCACCATCATAACCATAGTACTTAATCGCTCGAAATAAGCCTTCATGGGCAACGCCCTTGAAGTTTCCTTCGGGTGGAAAGGCTAAATTTCGAGCCGCCCAAAGAGCTGTGATATTGGCAATGGTGCCGCCTGAGCACATTGCCCCCAATGCATGCCCTGCATCGTGCATCCACTTGCTATAAAAATCACTGTCTTCAGCGTATACCAGGCGGTGCAACATCCCGAGCACCTGTCTCTCTAGGGGCGTAAACGCTTTCGAGGTTTCGGTTTTTACCAGGTTCTGGTTGAGCGCAATCATGATCTTGGAAAGCGGCAACATGAAATAAGGTAAAGCAGAGGTCATATGACCAACGAAGCTAGGCGATGAGGTGTGAACAGACTGCGCAACTATTTTATCTAGAAGAAATTGAGTATGTTCGGATACAAAAATGGGCTTTTCAGGAATCCTGGGATCAGAAAAGTCTTTTTCCATTTCTTGCAAATCATGTTCGACCGCGACGATATGGTCCTGCATAAATCCTGCAAGATTATTAGAAACGTCTTTATCAATACGGCTAAGAGTAGAGTCTGGTGCTTCGGGTACTGTAAATACTCGATACATACTCTCTATGCTTGCCTGAGCAAACTTCTGCTTATGGTATAACTTGTCCAACATAGCTCACAACGTAGATTCAATACCCAAAATTTGAACGGGCGCTAGTATAGTCGGTCGTACAAAGGATAACCAGCCAAGGTCTCTTGCAATGGACCAATATCGTTTAAAAAACCTTATTGACTGGGAAGAATTGCCAAATCACCACTCTTTTGAAGCGATGCCAGCAACTGCTCCTTTAGATTTTTCACACTTTGATATTCAAGCTGAGCCGTAATTTCCTGCTCGACTTGATAAAAAGGCTTGGCAATATGCTCCTGGTTAGCATGATAAAAGTCACTCACGCGTTGACTATCAACTTCATATTCAGACTTTGGAAAAAGTGTTTTGCCTGCCTGCTCAGCACTCACCTTATGATCTTTCGCATACTGATAAATATGCATCTGCAAAGCGGCCATTTCGAGAGTTCTGCGCCTCTCGCGCTCTAACTTGCTAATACGTTCCTTAAACTCTGGCGACAGGTCTTCGAGATTTTTATCAATGCCTTTATAAACCAATAAAGGGGCGCGCTCTTCGACTTCTTTCTGCGCAGCATTCTGAGCCAAGAGGTTGGCTAGAACCATGCCAAATGAAAAGGCAAAGAACATCATAATGAACTGCGTTCTCCCCGGTTTCTGACTTTCTTTCAAAACGCTTCCTCTCTTACTCTATGACAGGTCAAGACACTGATACATGCAAAGACTTGTTTTAGTTCAAGCATAGACACATACTTCTGAAATTACAGGTTTACTTAAATTTTTGTCCTTGCCGGTCATTTAAATTCTTTATCGCCCTATTTACTAAGAAGCCACTATGCTTGAAAAGCTATTCTCCAATATTTTTGACGCTGCCCAGCAGTCTTTCTGTCGCTACCCCGTAGTGCTTAGTGGCGACAAGAATTGGTGTTTAGATACGGTTCAAAGCAACTCGCTTTTCGGCGATATAAATGAGGCTATTTATATCAGCGCCTCCGAACCTATTAAAGGCTTTAAGTCTGTTTCTGCACATAAAGTTAAAAGCCTCTTGGGTGGTGATTGTAATCTGTTGCTTTGGGATGGCTTCGATGGCTTAAGCCCGGACGGACTTGGTGGAGCATCTGGACTTGTTCGCGGAGGAGGCTTATTTATCATCATGGTGCCCCCTCTCGCTGACTTGGCTAAAGCACCTGACCCAGACTATCGCCGCATGTGCAGTGACGAGTCAGAGTTATCTAAAACAAACACCTTTTTTCTCCAGCGTTTGATTAGCTTTTTTAACAGTCAGGATTGTCTGCTATTTTGCCAAGAGAATCAGTCTCAGCTTCCTGCTGTTCCTGCGGCTGCGACGACTCAGGTACAGGCCCTACCCACACCTGACCAGCGCGAAGCAATTGAGCTAATCACTCATGTTGTCGAAGGGCACCGTAGACGGCCACTGATCGTCACCGCCGATAGGGGACGAGGCAAAACCAGCGCGCTTGGCATTGCCGCGGCGAAGTTGGCCCTCAAATATAAAAAATCTATTTTGATTACAGCCCCCTCAAAACGAGCTTGTGCCAATGCATTCTTCCACTTTTCAAAATACATTACAGATGAGTGTGGCAACCACGATAGTTATTCTCACTGTCTGAAGTTTATATCGCCTGATGAGCTCTTACTTACCAAGCCCGAGTGCCAGTTACTGCTAATCGATGAAGCTGCCGGAATTCCAGCGTCTACATTGAGTGAACTACTAAAGCACTATTCTAGAATCGTATTTTCAAGCACCATCCATGGCTACGAAGGCAATGGTCAAGGCTTTGCAATTCGTTTTAAGAAACAACTCGACCTACTAACACCCAAGTGGAAAAGCATTCATCTAAGCCAGCCAGTTCGTTGGGCCGAGAATGACCCCTTAGAAAATTGGATGAGTCGGCTATTATTTTTATCCTTGAATGACGATTCATTTAGCCAAAAACGTAGTGTAAAAAACAAACATACAGAGATGAACGTGCTCTGGCCTTCACAGCAGCAACTAGCCTCCGAGCCTAAACTTCTTGAGCAGGTTATTTCATTGCTAGTGAATGCTCACTATCAAACTTCCCCTGACGATATAAGACTTATACTTGATCATCCCGGTGTGTTGCTAGCTTGTGGTTTCAAAGATCATATAGAAAGTGAGCAACAAGGTGAGTTGATCTCAGCAATGCTGATAATACGAGAAGGGGGGATTTTAGAAAGCACTCTGCAACAAGAGATCCTCGCAGGAAAGCGACGCTTACGTGGCCACTTAGTTCCGCAGACTCTTGCTACCCTCTCTGGCGATATCAAAAACCTGGAACAACACTCATTGCGTATAATGCGTATTGCAGTACGCGCTGAATACGAGAATCAAGGGCTCGGTAGCCAACTAATTGAAGAAGCTTTACAAGTCGCGAAAACTAAACACCTTGATTGTCTTACTACAGCATTTGGACTGACAACCGAGTTGCTTTCTTTCTGGTCAAAGAATCAGTTTTCGCTTCTCAAACTTGGTCTTCAACGTGATAATGCTAGTGGCTGTTATGCCGCGATTATGCAAAGGCCGATATCTTTGTCTGCACAGGAAAATTTGGCTCTATTAGAAAGTATCTATGCCAGAAATTTGCTCAGTGGTATCAGTAGACAATATCAACACCACGCTAGCGATACGCTGTATGATGCGCTAACAGAAGCGAAAATTCCAGCAGTAGAGCTAAGGCTAGACAGCAGGCAGCTTGCTCAACTTCAACGCTTTGCTAGCCATAAGTTGGCCATCGAAGAATGTATGAGCGAGTTGATCAGTTTGACCTTATCTTGCTTCAAACAAAAAAATAAAAAAAGTTCAATCAAGCGCCCGCTACAAGTACTGATTCGACGGGTTTTACAAGCTCGTTCAATTTCTGATTGTGTGGAGGAGTTTAATTTTAGTGGGAAAAAAGACCTGGATAAGCATCTTAGAGAGGCCGTTCAAGTACTTTTAGAGCAGCTAAGCAGCCCTAAAATACTTTGAAATCAGGAAGGCTCAGCGCTTAAATACTAAAGCTCGAACCACAACCACAGGTTGTTTCTGCATTCGGATTGGTCACAGAAAACTGAGCACCTTTTAGGCCTTCAGTATAATCAACTGTCGCTCCGACGAGGTATTGATAACTCATGGCGTCGACAACCAGGTCTACACCCTGCTTGCTAACAACCGTATCATCTTCTGAAAGGTCTTCATCAAAAGTGAAGCCATATTGAAAACCCGAGCAACCACCGCCAGTCACATAAACGCGTAGCTTAAGAGCAGGATTTTCTTCCTCCTCAACCAGCTGTTTAACTTTACTCGCCGCCGCGTCGGTAAAAAATAGCGGGCTTGGCACATGAGTTTCTACAATGCTCATTGGTTCTCCGGCATTTGATTCTAATATTAGAATACTAAAACAATGTCATACTTCTATACAGAGCATTATCCAATTAACCTAGTAAAACAGTCAACTATTTCATTTAGCCATTATTAGAATCTGAACCCGACACGGCTTTTAGCGCAACTTGCTCAGCGGCTTTAGTCTCTGTGCTTTCACCTGAGTCATGATTCTTAATTGATACAGGCTCTTTATGGTGAACCAGGTTACCATTAACCTCAGCACCCATCGCCATTTCGATCAGATGATAATAAACATTCCCTTTTATTGACGCATTCTTGGCCAGCTCAATATGCTTCGAAGCATAAACATCGCCATGGACTGTACCGTTAACAATGATATGAGGTGCAATCACATCACCGTCTATTTCACCAATATCGCTAATACGAACAATCGCTTCACTGTCTTCTTCAGCGCGGATGGTGCCACGAATTAAACCATCGATATGTAAACCGCCAGAGAATTGAAGATCACCCTCTATCTGGGTTTTACTTGATACCAGAGTATCAAAATGAATATTCGGACTATTATGACGCCCTTTCCCTTTTTGTTTACTCTTGCCCCACATAATGATTCTCCCAAAAGTCTCTAAATTTTTTGATCAACTAACTGCTGCCAATCGAAGCTCTGTTCAATACGAGACGCTTTCTTTCCCTTCGACTGAGCAACCACTTGGATACCTGTCGGCACAAAACCTTTCGGTAGCAGCAGATCTCCGGCTATATCCTGAAAATACTTGAATTTAAACTTGATACCCAAAGCCGTTTGCTGCTCTGATATATCTCTTAAGGCTAGAACAGTTTCTTCTTCGCCCTGCATACCTATCACGTTAATCGCAACATTCCCGGATACGTAGCTCTTGTTATCAGCCACTTGCGCTAAGACAATTTTGTAGTCAAAACGCCTATCCGTTGCACCTAGCTGAATCTCGGCTTTCTGTACTTGTAAGCCTCGCGAGTTATCTGAAGGCGCCATAATATTTTGATAAAATGACAAGTCCTTTTCTAACTGCGACACGCGAGCCTTGTAATCCCTGATCGTCTCCTGAATTTCCTGCTTTGCCAGGTCATCAATCGTCCGACCGCTTTCAAGGTTTGCGACTTGCTGCCGTAAAGCGACTTCTTCCTCTTTTAAAGCAGCATACTCTTGTGCAACTTTTGCTAATTCTTGAACGACCTTTTCGTGTGCCTGTTTTATTTGGTAATCGCCCAAAAGAAAACTTAGGACGCCCATGACCAAAATGCCAATTGCAAAAATCACCCGCCGTTTTAATTTAATACCTGGCTTGTGCTTAACTACAATCAGACGATCTTCAGCTTTCCGTTTTACCATTCTAGTACAATCTCACCTAGGTGTTAGGGCATCAATGCCACTTGCTGTAAGCCCATCATCTCATCAAAACCAAACATAAGATTCATGTTCTGAATCGCCTGGCCAGAAGAGCCTTTTACCAGGTTATCAATAACCGACAATACAATAATTGTATTACTGCCAGGTTGCTGGTGCAGTGCAATTCGGCACATATTCGACCCCTTAACGGAACGGGTTTCTGGCAAAGAGCCTAGCGGCATCACATCGACAAAAGGCTCATCTTTATAGCGCTCTTCATAGATAGCTTGAGCCTGCTCCAGACTTAATTCAGCATCAGGCTTAGGTTGTATATACAAAGTCGCTTCGATCCCTCTAATCATGGGCACGAGATGAGGAACAAAGGTCACATTAACAGGCGATCCGTTTGCTTCACTCAAAATTTGCTGGATCTCGGGTAAATGGCGATGCCCGGAAACACCGTAAGCTTTAAAGCTATCAGCGCATTCCGATAACAGCATACCAACTTTAGCTGCACGCCCAGCACCACTGGTGCCTGTTTTAGCATCTGCAATGAGACGATCCGCCTGGACTAAGCCTTGCTCAACTAAAGGTAAAAAGCCCAACTGAATAACCGTAGGAAAACACCCAGGGCAAGCAACTAATTTGGCATCTTTAATTTGTTCACGATAGATTTCAGGCAGGCCATATGCAGCCTGAGGAATTAATTCAGGGCAGGCATGCTTCTGGTCATACCAACTTTCCCATACATCTACATCTTTCAAACGAAAGTCACCTGAAAGATCAATGGTACGCAAGCCGGAATCTATAAATTCAGACATCATTGACTGAGCCACACCGTGTGGCGTTGCAAAGAAGATAAGATCACAGCCAGCTAGTTCGTCTACGCTAGGATCGGTAAAAGGCAAGTCGATGTAGCCACGAACATGAGGAAACATATCTGCAACAGGGCGGCCTTTCTCAGTACGCGAGGTAACAACAGTAATTTCAACCTTCGGATGAAGCACCAATAATCTTAATAACTCCGAACCGGTATAGCCAGTCGCGCCTACAATACCTACCTTTATCACTTTATATCCCCAAATTTCGAATCTTAAAAAACGGCCGATTATATCACGAGATCAACGGCAAGGTTGTAAGCAATTATAGCCAGCCCTATGCCAAGCAAGGCAATTTTATTACAATTTATGGCTTGTATAACAATATAGCTGTGACACAAAACGCTCTATAATCGTTTTACGCACTCATCCTCTCGATAATAATCGCCGCCTACGGACATAACTGACTCAAGCATGCTACTTACTATTCGTACAATACTCGTTCTCACTTACTTCTTTAGCGTTGCTTTGCTCGGCAGTTGCATCTGTCTTTTTAGGCCCTTCAACCCTGATAACACAAGAATATGCGGGCGACTATTCAGCTGGGGAGCTTTGAAGTTATTGGGCGTGAAAATGACGATAGAGAATAAAGAACTATTGGATAATATGCCCCCCAGCGTTGTTATCGCCAATCACCAAAGCAACCTCGACCTCTTTGTTCACGGCGGTGTCATTCCTAAGCGCTGTGTAAGCGTCGGTAAAAAGAGCCTTAAGTATCTGCCTTTATTTGGCCAGGTTTATTGGCTCGCCGGCAATATCATGATCGACCGTTCCAAAAGTCGTGAATCTATCAATACCATGGCTGAAACAACCGAAGCGCTTAAACACAATAATACTTCGATTTGGGTCTTTGCCGAAGGCACACGTAACGGCGGTAATGATCTGCTACCCTTTAAAAAAGGCGCCTTCCATATGGCTCAACAAGCCTCTGCTCCCATTGTTCCTATTTGCGCCAGTGCCTACCCCAAACATATCAATCTCAATAAATGGCATGCAGGTGAAGTCATTGTCCGAATTCTACCTCCTATCGACACGCATATGGCTGAAGACAAAGATTTGGGCACTTTACTTGAAGACGCACACAGCCAGATGAAAGCGACTATTGATGAGCTAAACCAGAAAGTGAAAAATCGTTCGGATAGAAAATAAATCACTTGCCAGCATTTATGGCAACACATTCAGGCTCTAGCTCTTAGAATATTATCTACTTTGCTATAAACTAGCACTGTACTGAATATTAGATTTTAAGACCATAAAGCCGGACTATGCCGCTAAAAACACACTTCGAAAACTATAAGCGCGTTTTCAGACAGCAGCTCTCTGGTGTCGATGCTTTGCCACAGCTAGCAATTCTTGGCCTGATTGCCGGGTCCTTAACTGCTGGTGTCATCCTGCTTTTCCGCTTCATGATCGAAGTCCCTCTTGCTTATTTTCTTCCTGAAGGTGATCCGGAAAATTTTGAAGGCTTAAGTACCTTTATGCGGGTGGTGATGCCGCTTAGCGGCGCCCTGTTAATCGGCACCATCTGGTATCGTTTGAAGATTAGCCAGCGTAAGGTCGGCGTCGCACTAGTGATGGAGCGTCTCAATTATCATCAGGGTTATATCTCGTTTAAAAGTATGATGAC
>NZ_LWFE01001046.1:0-13417 GCF_001635675.1 Oleiphilus sp. HI0061
AAAACGTGCCGCAGATCGTAAAGCCTGGTTAGAAGAGAAGGGCGATCTAGCTGAGATTTGATCTTAAATATTGGCCAAATAGCTTATCGGCTTAAAGCCATTCAAGTTCGTCAAGCGCTTTACGCGCTTCTGCAAGACTGCAATTAGTTTCAGCAACGAGCTGATTAACTGTAATCGCCGGTGCTTGGCGCGCAATGGTGACTAACTGTTCATGTGAGTGCGTCTTTTCTTGTTGCGCGAGCAACTTGGCAATCCATAGCCAGCTTGGCTCATCTGAGTTGTATAGTTCGTTGACAACCGTTTTCTTATCTTGATAAGACAGCTCTAGCTTCCAATTACGTGATCGACCTTTTCTAGTGAGTTTTCCTCCATTCTTTTTCAATAGAGCTTTTAATTGATCCGTATGTTTTGTGCGTCTTACTAAGCTGTTTAGTGTTATTTCTATATGAGTGTTCATATTGAGCTTGTGTACAAAACCTGTACTAACTTTTTAGGTGGTATAAATGTCACGAAAATGTCGACAGCTTTGTTTTCTAAAAATGTTTAGATATTCCATTATTGATTTTTAGATAGTCATAGTGACTATCATATCAAAAACTCGTTGCGGTCAATATTAAGCGTCAGGCAGAACGTACTATTAGATTTCCCTGAATAGTAACGATAAAAGCAAGCTCTTTGGCGAGTCAAATTTATACAGCGGGCGTATGGCTATGGGTGTGCCTTATTTATCGAAAAAAGCGCTAACCAATGTCAGGGGGCGTTAGGAAAAGGGTACTGCAGGGTAGATTGCAGTACCGTAAAGACTTAGTTTTACCTTGATGTGCAGTTACCCCACTTACACTCAATCAATACGTAAGAGTCATCAGCGCAAACGGCTTCGAATATTTCTAAGGGCCAGTTCGATTTGAGTGTCGTAATTTCAGCTCCAGGGCAGATGGTACGATGCGCCAGCCTGCGTGCATTCATGCTACTTCTAGAGAAGGAGACACCGGTCTTATTGACGATTTTTGCCTGTTCCAGCTCTAAGTCCTGACCGCGTGTCTTTTTGTCTTGCATTAATTTGAGGAGCAATCCGTAGCGCTCATTGTTCTCGCTAAGGTCACGTTCACCATCTCGATAGGAGGTCATTAACTCAATGCAGCCACTTTCTTCTAGACCATTTTCGATTACTTGTTTAGCTTGCTTTTCTGCGGCTTGAACAATGTCGAAATTTAGACCCATTGCGTATCTAGCTCCGGTTTCCTGACGGTCGCCGGTTAGTTTGATTAGGTTGTAAGAAAAACCGTAATCAGCGGCTTCAACGACAACGCCGTTTCTTTCCCACCACTCCTTTTTAGCACGCCAAACTTGCTGTTCTGAGCGCTTACTTAGGTTTGTGCAGTGATCAGCAAGCTTTCTAAAGGTGACATCTTCAACCAGGGTCTGGAAAATGGCTTGTTCTTGTGGCTTTCGAGTAGGCCCCGAACAGGCTGCAATGAAAAAGGCTAGAATTATGACACTGGTACGTAAAAGCACGCTGTACTCCTGAGATCTGTTGGCAACTGGCAATGAATTAGTTCAGAAATTTTTCTGAACTGATCAATTAAGTGTAATGCTAAACGCGAGAATGTAAATGTCGAATGCTTAGTTATGTTCGCAATGTTAGAGATGTACGATCGTTTAGGTATCTTGGCTTATTCAGGTACAGAAGATCGTTTTGATTTGAGCAGGTTAACTATGTTTTCCCGATACAGCATTAAGAGTGAAATAACGAAGAATAAAGCATGAACAGCCCACATTCCGATAGCCGGTGGTAGATCGCCTTTTTCAACTTTACTGCGCGCTGTCATCAATAACCCGAGATAGGCTACATAGATTAGCATTGCTGGGAATAGGTGGACAAAGCGACCCTGTCTGGGGTTAACCTTGCTGAAGGCAACCGCTAGCAAGCAAACGATAGGTGCTAGGAAGGGGAGTGAAAGCCGCCACTGAAGTTCGGCCGCTGAAGCGTTGTCTTGGGCGCTCAACAACTGACTGGTCGGCCGAGCAGCTATCTTATAAGATTTCGCTTCTTTCACTGTTTGGTCATCAATTCTTACACCCAGCATATCAAACTGCATGACTTTAAATGCATTCTCTCCAGGGCTACCAAGATAGCGCGTGCCATTGTGGAGTAGTAGAAACTTTTCACCTGTTGTTTCATTGGTATTCATTACGCCATATTCAGCGTAAGTTTGTGACTGCCTCTCGGTTTCCGCAATATATACACCAAATAGCGTTTTTTTATCGTCGCTAATAGACTCTACATAGGTGACTCTTCCTTGGGAACGCTGCTCTTGAAAGCGTCCTGCAAATAATAATTCAAACTCTGATAGATTTGCGCTCTCGGTTAACAAGTCTTTTGCTTTCTGAAAACCCCATGGTGTTGCGTATAGGCTGGTTGTACCGACGAAAATTGCGATAAGTACAGAGAGGCTAAGAGACATTTTCAGTAGACGGTTTCGGCTCATGCCGCAGGAGTGCAAAACGGTCATTTCGCTTTCAAGGTACATGCGCCCATAAGCGAGCAAAATACCAATATAGAACCCTAGAGGTAAAATGACTTGTAGAAACTCCGGTAGGCGATAGGCCATAACGGGAAACAAAACATCAGCTGAAAGCCGTCCTGATGCAACTTTATCCAGGTAGCGTATAAAGCGGCCACTCATAAATACCAACAGCAGAATAAATGTTACTGACAGCATTGAGACGAATACTTGTCGCGCTAAATACCTAAAGATTATCAAGTGTGACCCTTTCACTCGTAAAATTATTAAAGCCGCCCGATTGGAACGTCGATTTGTATAGTGTGGCAGCAGCTAAATTTGCTTCACCTAGTAAAATCGAGGCAAGTGTACCACGATAAGTAAAATGGTTGCAGCGGGTAGCACTTAGTTAGCATGATCGAAAGGCATAATCGATAAGATTTGTTTCGATTGGCCAGGAAGGATGGATGGAGGTAGTTGATAATCACCAATTGCATAACGATGAAGCGCTAGGACCTGGTTTCGAAAGCGTCCAAACATACGTTTTATTTGATGGTACCGGCCTTCTTGTAGGCTTAGTTCTGCTTCAAACTCAGAAAGAATCTTAAGTTCGACAGGGCGAGTATGAATGTTTTCGTAAGCGAAGTGCATGCCTTCAGCAAAGGCTTTTATATATTCATGGCTTATAGGCTTGGCCAGTCGAACACGATATCTTTTAAGTACTCCGCAATTAGCATCGCTTAGTTGTCTTGACCATTCTCCGTCATTTGTAAGCAATACAAGGCCGGTAGAGTTTAAATCAAGACGACCGGCTATATGCAATTGATCCTTAAAATCGTAAGGAAGTAAGTCAATCACAGTTTTGTGTTGCTTATCCTTGGTTGCGCATACAACGCCCTTAGGCTTATTGAGCATTAGGTAAAGTGCATGATTATTCTGTATATCTGTTTTATCAACCGTGACGCGAGTGAATTGTTTAATCGGTAAACTGGCGAATGAAGCAGGAACATCATTAACTAGGACTCTTCTTTGCGCAATGAGAGTTTGAACTTCTCTTTTGCTAATCGAAAGTTTTTTGCTTACTAGGCGATCAAGGCGAGTTGCTGAGTATCCCATAGTTAAATGCCCGGTCATTTATATAGCTGTTTCGCCGGGCACTTTACAGAACTTTATAGAAAAATTAAACAGATCTTACGCAGCGCTCAGCTTACTCTTGGATGACTTTGTTTTAGGTGAAATAACCTGTATCTCGGCAGTTCCTGGTTTGGCAGTGTTTAACAAACTAGCAAACTTGTTTTTAATAGAGGCCAAACCAGGTACTTTTTCAGTAATTTTTTCGCTTACCTTTTCGGGAAGAGAGTGTTCTACCAAGCGCCTGGCAACGGTACCTAACATTGGCACCATTTTCCCTTTAGCATAAGGAACGCCATAGCGCTCGCAGATATTCTGGACTTTTGGGCCAAGCTCTCGATAACGCCACGCTGGCAGGTCTGGGTAGAGATGGTGCTCTATCTGGTGACTCAAATGCCCACTCATAATGTGAGTTAAAAGGCCCCCTTCAAAATTGCTGGAACCAAGAATTTGGCGTAGATACCACTGTCCCTTTGTCTCTGCCTCCATTTCCTTTTCAGTGAAGGTGAAATTGCCATCAGGTAGATGACCGCAGTAAATAACAGCAAAAGCCCACACGTTTCTAATTACTTGGGCGCTTACATTTCCGGCAAGAACCTTTGGTGCTAGTGGCCCGGCAAGTGCGGGGTAGAAGACATACTCCTTGAGGCCTTTCTTGCTTGCTTTGGCGACAAATTCTTTAAGTTCCTGAAATACTTCCGGAAGAGGCAGTAGGTCATCGTGTTCTGCCTGACGTAACCATTTTGGTAGCAAGTACTGAGTAAGCTGAAGATCATACAGGCTTACCGAAAACTCAAATGCCAATGCATTGGCGACATTGAATGGAACCTGTAGCAAGTGAATCGGTTTCCATTCAATATCTTCAGAAAAACGGTATAGACCAAAGCCGTAATCGGTATCTTTACCTATTACGTTGGTATATGCGTGGTGGTGATGGTTATGTGCTCGTTTCCAGTTTTTAGCGGTGCCAGTCATCGTCCACTCATAGTCAGAGTTATACGTTTCATCGCCCATGAAATCATATTGACCGTGAATAACGTTGTGGCCTATCTCCATATTTTCGAGAATATGTGCTGCGCTCAAGCTGGCGACACCCAGGGCCCAGCTAACCGGTTCGATACTAAAATGAATCAATAGGCGACCTGATATTTCCAAATAACGCTGTATGTCGACAATTTGTTGAAAATAGTCGATATCTTCTTTTCCTAGCTTTGACTCGATAGAGTAGCGTAACTCGTCCAGTTCTTTTTGGAAGTCATTGATTTGCTGAGGGCTTAAATCTGGCTTATCGCTACTTTTAAACGCTGTTTTAATATCGACCAGTGTTTTTTTTGTACTTTCTTGAACCTTGCTTTGATTGCTCATAAAACTGTCCTATAACTCGATGTGAGTTGCTGTTTTCGCAACGGATATGCAGGGAAGGATGTAGTCATTATCTTTTGTCGACTCTTCCCCGGTTGCTAGATTGACGGTAGTGCCTGAAACTTTCTTGCAGCGGCAGGTTCGGCAGATTCCGGTGCGGCATGCTGATTTAGGCTTCAAACCGGCCGCTTCAGCTTCCTGCAATATTGTTCTTGCTGGGCTTGATACGACTGATGCATCTAAGGAGTCGAATTGAAGCTCGCTCGAGTAGCCTAATGTACTGGCATCAGCCAGGTCTGAAGTGAAGTTCTCTAGATGGATTTTTGAAGGGGCTATGCTTAGCTGCTCAAATATTTCCATAGATGCCTTCATAAAACCTTGGGGGCCACACATGTAGATGTCGCGACTTGATAAGTCAGGAACGAGTGATTGAAGTTGTGAACTATTTATTAGGCCGCTTTTCTTTCCGCGTGAGCCAGTTTCTAGCACAAACTGACTATTAATATTTGAGCGACTGCTTGTTAACTCTTCAATCTCTTTTTTAAAAATAAGATCTTTGGCTGACTTAGCGTAATTTATAAACACAATATCACTGCGGTTACCTGTTTTTGACAGGTAGCGAAGCATTGACATGACGGGAGTTATGCCGCTTCCTGCAGAGAGAAAAAGAATCTTTCCTGGAGGGTGGTAGGGTAATACAAATTGTCCCTGCGCCTTACTGACATTGATTTCGTCTCCAACTTTAAGCTGTGAGAATAGCCAGTTTGAAGCTAATCCTTTTTCTATGCACTTAACCGTAATGGCGTACTCGTTTTGTTGTGCATGATCAAAGCCTAGCTCTGGCTGTGAAGACAAGGTGTATGTTCTTTCAACGGTTTCGCCTTTATTGTCGAACTTTATATTAATATGAGAGCCAGCGCTGTGATGATTTAAAGACTGTTTAGTTTTGAAGTAATAACTTTTGGTATCGTGTGTCTCTTTGACTATCCGGCTAATGCGTGCATTAATGGTAGGGGAGCGTTCATCAATAACTTCGCTCGCTCGTTTGTTTAGTCCAGCAGTGCTCTTGAAAAGATCTGCTACTTTCCGAGGCAGTTGCTTTAAAGACGCAACATCATTGAATGGTCGTTTCTGGCTGAGTGTGTCCATAATTTTCCTCGAGAGTGGTAGTAATTTAGGAGAACAGTTGTACTCTTAGATATAGACGTTATAGAAGGGGGTGTTGTTTGTCAATATAAACTTACAGGTGTACTCTGGAGTTTGATGTATGTCAGTTTATTGAAGGGGGGAGTTTTATAGGTGTAGAGTGGTGGCATTAGCAAGTCTATAAAAAATTCTTATAGCATTAGCTGTTGATTAATAGGTGTACCCAGATGCTGGCAGCGTAGCCGAGCGCGATGACTGGCGTCCATCTTAAATGGCTGAAGAAGGTATACTTTCCCCGAGCCTGGCCCATTAGAGCGACACCTGCGGCCGAACCGATTGATAACAGGCTGCCGCCAACACCGGCGGTCAGTGTGACCAATAGCCACTGTACGTGTGGCATGTCAGGGTTCATTGTTAGAATGGCGTACATCACCGGGATATTGTCAATTAAAGCAGATAAGACACCCACCATGATATTAGCGTTTGTTGCGCCAAATTCACCGTAGATATACTCAGAGCTAATTCCAAGGTAGCCAAGGAATCCCAGGCCTCCAACAGCCATTATGACGCCATAAAAAAAGAATAGCGTGTCCCACTCAGCATGGGCGATTTTAGAGAATACATCAAAGTCATAAGGGTCTTGGTTCGCGCCGGGAGGGTACTCAGAGCCGTGGTTCCAGGATTTGGACTTTTGGTTGAGGAAGTAACCGTAGAATTTAAGGTAGGCAAGGCCTGTGAGCATGCCAAATACCGGTGGGATGTGTAAGACGCTATGAAAGGTGACAGCCGTCGCAATAGTTAGGATAAATAAAATAGCTATAGGAACTCCACCAAACTTAACCGGGCGAGCATTTCCTTCAGGGTCATCGGGTGTGCCTTTATGGATTGCAAAGTGCATGATGCTTGCGGGAACTAAAAAGTTGACCAAGGAGGGGAGAAAGAGTGCAAAAAAATCGCTGAATTCGATAATACCTTTTTGCCAGACCATTAGCGTGGTGATGTCGCCGAAGGGGCTGAATGCGCCACCGGCATTTGCTGCGACAACAATGTTAACGCAGCTGACCGAGACGAAGTTAGACTTACCATTTGCGACAGCGATAACGACGGCGCAAAGTATAAGTGCGGTAGTTAGATTGTCTGCGATCGGTGAAATTACGAACGCCAGGAAACCTGTGAACCAGAAAAGTTGGCGATAACTAAAACCTTTTGATATTAGCCAGTAACGTAAATCATCAAACAACCCTCTCTCTACCATGGCATTAATATAGGTCATGGCGACAAGTAAGAAGAAAAATAGCTCACTATATTCAAGGAAGTTATGCCGGATTGCAGGCTCAATTAATTCGCTATCACCAGAGCGGTGGTACGCAAAAGCAATAATAATCCATATCAGAGAGGCGGCTAGAAGAACTGGTTTGGACTTTCGCAGGTGTATTTTTTCTTCAAGTACGACAAAAACATAAGCGAGACAGAAGACGCTTAATGCCAGATAGCCAGTCCATGACGAGCTTAAATCATAGGGCTTAATCAGTTGTGGCTCACTATGCGCATTGGTAGCGAGTAGCGTGCAAGCGATTACTAATACAAAGCGTAAGCCTGGCATGATTATGGGTAGAGGCTTGAGCATAGTGCTTCAAATCATTGTTGTTTTTGGATAGTTGATGATAAACAACTTTATCTCGTTTTGACCAGTGTCTCTAAGGCTTAATATGTGCGTATGGGGGCTAATTAGACGATTCTAGACGTAAATCAATTTGGGGAAGGGAATTCTAGGCAAGGTTTATAGAGACGGCTAGCCAGAAGCGAAAGGTTCTGGCTAGTTTGGGCGTCGCGATGTGTCGCTCTATTTACCGCACTCATCCTCTAGGCGGCTGATAGTTTCCATCATGTCAAGCCGACAACTGAGCATTAGCTCTTCAAGGTCGTCTTTACTAAGGTCTTTTGTTTCAATGGGTGGAAGTATTTCGATAATCGCCTGACCATTCGTGCGGTTGTTGAGACTAAAACCTTTTAAGTAAGGGCTTGTACATACGGGAACAATAGGAACGCCTGCGTTGATGGCCGTTACAAATGCGCCTTTTTTAAATGGAAGCATGTTCTTGCCACGATTACGTGTGCCTTCTGCAAAAAACCAAATATTGGTTTTCTTTTCAGTGAGGGCTGTTTTGGTAATCTCCATTGCTTCCATCGCTTTTTTAGGGTTACCTCGGTCAACTAACACGTTGCCAGCTAGCCAGTAAAGCTGGCCAAAAAATGGAATCCATTTAAGGCTTTTTTTACCCAAGCTGACTGTGCGTGGCGGCACGGAATATCCAGTTACAAATAAGTCCCAGTTGCTTTGGTGATTGGCTACCACGATAAAAGGACGATCGCTTGGATAATTATGGGCGTTAACCAATTTTGGCTTAATACCAATAATAGGCAGGCCGAAAAACGCAAATGTCTGTGCGCACCAGCGGCTGTTAGTCGGGTGAAAGGGGCGAATAATTCCGTAAAGAAGGCCGAGAGCGCAACTGATGACAAAGTGAATAGATAATAAGGAATAACGAATAAAACGAATCATTAGACTCTCAGTGCAAGTAATTAAAGTTTGAGTACAAGTGTACGCTATTGGGCGAACTCATTACAGTGTCTTGGATTGAATCATTGGAAATTAATGGTTGAATCTACAACTGAAAAGAGTTCAACACGATCATCGTGCTGAGTGTAGATTCGCTTTTACGTTTGTCTACGGCAGGCGTGAAGGTGAATAGTGCATAAGATAGTCTGAGCCATTGCCTAAAGCAATGGCTCAAAGTAAATTATTTAAGCGGATGTCCCTCGGGTAACTGCTTATACAGCCACATAACAATTTTGTGCTTCATTTTCACCAAGGTCAGATCATCCTTAGCAAGAGGTTGAAGCTGCTTGTCGTGTACTAGTAAGCGGTAAATGTACTCGATTTTGTCGTCTTGAGAGTCATCAGCTTCGAATTTTGCGACGCCACGTTTTTCGGCATATAAGGTGCCGATGCGAATTGCTTCTTTAAGGAGTTGAGCTTCGTTTTTTAGCTTCTTCGCCATACTGGGCTTCTCATAAGTTTATAGTTAGGGTGAATGTGTAACATAGCTAATTTGTTTTATTTGTTGAAACGTTGCTCTAGTAGGTCGAAGACTGCACGAATACCAAATGCTTCGCCGCCAGTTGGTCGCCCAGGAAGCTTTCGATTATTCCAGGCCATTACATCAAAATGAACCCATGGAGTGTCATCAGACACGAATAATTGTAAGTAAAGCGCTGCTGTAATAGCGCCGCCAAAACCCGTGGCTGCGCTATTAAGGGTGTCAGCAATATCGCTTTTTAGCATGTCCTGGTAAGGGCTGTGTAGGGGGAGTTGCCACACAAGGTCTTGGCTGCTCTTTCCACACTCCTGCAACGAAGATGCAAGTTGTTCGTCATTGCAAAAAAAACCGGGTAACTCTGTTCCTAATGCAACTCGGCAGGCGCCGGTTAGTGTTGCAAAGTCGAATATCATGTCCGGGTTTTCGCTATCTGCTTCGGTCAATGCGTCACATAAGACTAAGCGGCCTTCAGCGTCAGTGTTGTCAATTTCGACAGTAATTCCTTGTCGTGTGGTGATTACATCACCTGGACGAAAAGCATTCGAAGATACGGCATTCTCTACTGCGGGTATTAGTACACGTAATCTGATTGGAAGAGCTTGGTCCATAATTAATTTTGCTAGCCCAAGTACGTGCGCCGCGCCGCCCATGTCTTTTTTCATAAGGCGCATAGCATTACTGGGCTTGAGGTCCAGGCCTCCGCTGTCAAAGCAAACTCCTTTGCCAACCAGTGTTATTTTTGGGGCATCTTCGTCACCCCAAGTAAGATCAATGAGCCTTGGTTCATGTACACTGGCTCTGCCAACGGCATGAATGGTAGGGTAGTTGTGCTCAAGTAGTTGGTCGCCAACAAACTGTTCGAGCTTAGCACCGTATTGCTCTGCGAGCTGCTCAGCTACGGTACCCATATCTTCAGGCATTAAGTCACTGGCTGGGGTGTTGATCAGATCTCTTACTAATGACACTGAAGAAGAAAATGCCTGTGCTTTGTTGAGTATTGCTTCTGAAGATACAGAAAGTGTTGGCAGGCTCTTATCATTCTTTTTATATTCAGTGTACCGGTAACAAGAGAGGGCCCAGGTGATTGCGAACTGAGTTTCAAACTCAGTTTGGTCTTCAAATAGCTCGCTGCACTGACTGCAATCCAGCGAGTAGCGCGCCGCAGGAATTTGTAGCGCTAGATCGCCAGCAATGAAGTAGTCACTCTTAGGGCTCATTCCATAAATGCATTGCAGTGCGCTGCCGTCACTATCCGGGATGAGGATTCCACCTTTCCCCTCATAGTTATTTGCGTTCAACCAGGTCTTAATATTTTCGGCTTGCTTTGCTACCCAGTTTTCGTAGTGTTCGCTATTGATAATAACGATTGCTGTGCTTTCTTGATTTGAAACTTCTAATACAGGAAACTGTTCGTTCATTGATTGGTAAAGCCTTCAGGAGTTAGCTGGGAGCGCGAAAGCGATATCTATGCTTTAACATCCGCGCTTTTGATAAGTTCAGTATAAACATAATCGGGAGAAAATCATTCTTCATATCGCATTACACTTTCTCGTACCGTTGTTAGTAGCAACAGCAGTCTTTGCCAAAACACGAGATTCTAAGTTCACGGTAAAAATATATCTGCTTTTGGTTGCGACAATGTTAGTCGATCTTGATCACTTACTTGCGGTACCGATTTATGACCCAGGTCGATGCAGTATTGGTTTCCACCCTCTACATAAAGAATTTATGATTCCGGTTTATGCTCTGATGGCTTTGTTTCCAGCAACTCGGTGGATAGGGATAGGCTTGCTAATCCATATGGGCCTGGATGCCCAGGATTGTTGGCGGCAAGGTTTTTATGGGGCTATTCATTAGCGAAGGATGAAACCCTCTGCATACGTAGGGCTGAAACTAACGGCATGTCCGTTCTGCGCCCCGAGACGGGCCGCCTACATAACTTTGGGTAGGCGGAGTCTCTGAGTTAGATAAGCGTGTTGCGAAGCTTTAAACTTCGAACTCACTTCCTGTCTTCTTTTCAATAAGCTTGTTCTGAAGCTTAACGTAGCGCGGCATACCGTTCTCATCGTAAGGCGGGTAGTCTTCGCCTTGAACAAGTGGAGTTAGGTATTCACGACACTCAGCAGTAATTCCGAAACCATCATCTGAAATATAGTGAATAGGCATTTTCTTTTCTTGGTTAGCAACCTGGCTAAGCGGTGCTTCACCGATAGACCACTTGTATGGAGCGGCTTGTTCGCGAACGATAATTGGCATGACTGCATTCTTACCATTTACAGCGAAATCAACAGCTGCTTTGCCCATGGCATAGGCCTGCTCAACATCCGTTGAAGAGGAAATATGGCGTGCTGCGCGTTGAAGGTAGTCGGCAACTGCCCAGTGGTATTTATAACCAAATTCATCTTTAACCATATTAGCAAGCGTTGGTGCGACGCCACCTAGTTGGGTATGACCAAACGCATCAACTGCGCCTGCGTCTGCTACAAAGCGGCCATCTTCGTACTGAGCGCCTTCAGATGCCACGACAACGCAGTAACCGTAATTTTTTACTGCTTCATCTACACGTGCTAAAAACTTCTGTTTATCAAAGGCTATTTCTGGAAATAGAATAACGTGTGGTGCTTCGTGCGCTTCGGTGCCGGCCAAACCACCAGCTGCGGCGATCCAACCTGCGTGACGGCCCATGACCTCAAGAATAAATACTTTAGTTGAGGACTCGCACATAGAAGCGATGTCCATTGCCGCTTCTTTAGTAGAAATAGCGACGTATTTTGCAACCGAACCAAAGCCCGGGCAGCAATCAGTGAACGGAAGGTCGTTATCTACGGTTTTTGGCACACCGATACAAGTAATCGGGTAACCCATTTTTTCACTTAGTTGAGAAACCTTATAAGCTGTATCTTGAGAGTCGCCGCCGCCATTATAGAAGAAGTACCCAATATCATGAGCTTTGAATACTTCGATCAGACGTTCATATTCACGCTTGTTCTCATCAAGGTTTTTCAGTTTGTAGCGGCAAGAACCAAATGCACCGCTTGGAGTGTGCTTTAGTGCGGCGATATCTTCGATGCTTTCCAGACTGGTGTCGATCAACTCTTCACGGAGTGCTCCAATGATGCCGTTACGTCCAGCGTAAACCTTACCAATTTTGTCTGGGAATTGGCGAGCTGTTTCGATTACGCCACAAGCTGAAGCGTTGATTACGGCAGTTACGCCACCTGACTGTGCGTAGAAAGCATTTTTGATAGTCATTGAATATCCTATTCTTCGATAAAAATGAAAGGTTTCATAAATTTCGCGCATCATACTGCATTTTTATGAAAGTTTCATGAGCCTGATTACTAATCAGTCGGTATCAGTCTTAAAATAAAAACTGTTGACAATTAACCTTGGCGATTCGTATCGAAAGTATAAAAAAGTGAGAGCGGTGCACTCTCACTTCTACTGTTATTCAGGTCAAAAATTAAAGCTAGCTATTAAGTTTCTTGGCAAGAATCTGATTGAACAGTTTAGGGTTTCCTTGTCCTTTAGAGGCTTTCATTAAAGGCCCCATAAATCCGCCCATAAGCTTTTTACGCTTTTTGTCATCGGCCTCTTTATACTGTGCAATCTGATCAGCCATGCCAGCGAGTACTTCGTCAACCAATGCTTCTAGCGCACCGGTATCAGATACCTGCTTTAGACCTTGTGATTCAATAATTGCGTCAACATCATCACCAGATTTTTCCCAAAGTGTATTGAATACTTTCTTTGCACCTGAAGACGACAAAGTGTTGTCTTTAACTCTAAGCACCAGTTGCCCAAGTTGCTCTGCACTGATAGGAGAATCTTTTAAGGAGATGCTGTCGCTGTTGAGTCGCGCGCTTAGCTCTCCCATTGTCCAGTTGGCAGAAAGCTTAGCGTCACCTGAAATGCTACTGGCTGTCTCGAAATAATGAGAAAGGTCTGCCTGTGCTGAGATCAAGCCTGCATCGTAACTTGATAAGCCGTATTCGGCGCAGAACCTTGCCTTTCGTGCATCAGGAAGCTCTGGCATCTCAGTTTTAATCTGATCAATAAACTCGTCAGACAATTCGACAGGAAGCAGGTCAGGGCATGGGAAGTAGCGGTAATCGTTTGCTTCTTCTTTGCTACGCATGGAGCGGGAGATATCTTTCTCTCCATCGTATAAGC
>NZ_LWFE01001047.1:0-8153 GCF_001635675.1 Oleiphilus sp. HI0061
CTAAACTATATGCAAAACAAAAAGACAATTCGTCTGTATTTGTTATTAATGGTTGAAGCTCAAAAGGCCTATAAACGCTTGGAAAAAGAATATCTAGAGAGCCATTTTAAGCATCTTGACCAAGGCTGGGATGACAGAATTGATGAGCTTGAAGCTAGCAAACTTGAACAATCGTTAAATAAGTCGGTAGGCGAGCCTGAGCAGAATCTAAAATCTTGACTTTAAGCTAGATCAAACGTATGTTTCAAACATCTGTTTGGAATATATATACTAAAAGAATTATATGGCTTATACCGAGACTGTTAACCGAATACTTGATGCTGCCGAGGTTCTCTTTGCTGAAAAGGGCTTCTCAGAAACTTCACTAAGAATGATTACGGGCAAAGCCGGTGTCAACTTAGCGGCGGTTAACTATCATTTTGGTTCAAAAAATGCGCTTATCCAGGCAGTGTTTAATCGCTTTCTTGCACCGCTAAATGAGTTAATGGTTGAAGGTCTGCGCGAGAATAACTGGGACAATGAAGGTTGCACACCAAGTATAGAAGATGTTCTAAGGTTGTACACGAGTAGTCTGTTAAAGATACCTACACGCAATAAAAATGGTGTTTCTATATTTATGCGAATGCTTGGCCTTGCTTATACTCAATCACAAGGTCATTTGCGTAAATACTTAGAAGACGAGTATGCAAAAAC
Source organism: Oleiphilus sp. HI0061 (assembly GCF_001635675.1). Lineage (NCBI taxonomy): Bacteria > Pseudomonadati > Pseudomonadota > Gammaproteobacteria > Oceanospirillales > Oleiphilaceae > Oleiphilus > Oleiphilus sp. HI0061. Next base: position 694 of record NZ_LWFE01001047.1, read on the forward strand.
TTTCTGGCCTTTCTTAAATCTGCTTAAGGATATTACGCCAGAGCTATCGACGGCTGAGCGTTTCTGGAGAACTCAATTTGTTATCGGTGCAACAGCCTTTACAATGTCCAGTATTCAGCAGTTATCTGACATTCTGTCGAATAAGCCGGATTCTGAGGTGGATACAGAAAAAGTCGTTAATTACCTTGTGCCATTTCTAGCAGCCGGATTGAGCGCAGCTCCTGTTAACTGATTTTCTGCTCGCTGCTCATGACATAGGGAGTGTGAAGTGAATGCCGTTTGAACCAGGACTTAGACGCTCGTTAGAGAGTGAATTTTCCCTTTGTCAGCCCAGAATCGAAGTTAATGTAAAGTTACAGCAGCTGACTTTGTTTAATGAAAACAAAGTGGCTCGTTTTAGTGTGTCCACCGCCCTTAACGGAGTTGGACAGTTTAGCGATTCAGGTTGTACGCCTTTAGGTTATCACTATATTCGCGCTAAAATTGGTGCCAATTCTCCTATTAATACGGTCTTTGCCGGGCGTCGCCCAACAGGTGAGATCTACTCAGCTAAGCTTGCAAATAATTTCCCCGAACGAGACTGGATTCTGACGCGCATTATGTGGTTAAGCGGACTTGAGCCTGGCTATAACCGCTTGGCTAAAGTTGATAGTATGAGGCGCTATATTTACATTCATGGCACCCCTGACTCTGAACCAATGGGGCAGCCTTTGTCTCATGGCTGTATTCGGATGCGTAACAAAGATGTAATGGATTTATTTTCTCGTGTTTGTGTCGGGACGCGTGTTTTAATTAAAGAATAGTTTCTTTGATAGAGTAATAGTGAATATGAAGGAAAACAATATTGGCCCGCTGATGCTTGATGTGGCAGGGACTGAGTTGAATGAAGAAGAAAAACAGGTCTTATCTAGTCCGGTTGTTGGGGGAGTTATTCTCTTCTCAAGAAATTACCTGAACCCTGGTCAATTGACTAAGCTAATCTCGGAGATCCGGGAGTGCTCAAGCAATCTTATTATCGCCGTTGATCACGAAGGTGGACGCGTTCAGCGATTTCGCGAAGGGTTCACGCGAATACCGCCAATGAGGTCTCTTGACCGGGTTTATCAAGAGGATAAAGCGCAGGGCTTAAAGCAAGCTTTTGATCTGGGTTGGTTAATCGCGGCAGAGCTAATTGCATTTGATATTGATATCAGCTTTACGCCAGTATTAGATCGCGACCATGGTGTTTCTGAAGTAATCGGCGATAGAGCATTTTCCTGCGATCTTGAGACGATTACTGCTTTATCTTCATCGCTGGTTTCAGGTATGAAAGAAGCAGGCATGGCTTCTACAGGGAAGCATTTTCCTGGTCATGGAGCGGTTGTTGCTGATTCACATCATGAGATCCCGGAAGACAATCGTAGTCTAGAGCAGATCATGCAAAATGATACGATTGTTTTTGAGCGCTTAATCCCATTAGGGCTTGATGCATTGATGCCTGCTCATGTCATTTATAGCCAGGTAGATAATCAACCCGCTGGCTTTTCCAATGTTTGGATGCAGGATATTCTGCGAGGAAAGTTTGGATTTGAGGGGGTTATATTTAGTGATGACTTGTCAATGGAAGGTGCTAGTGTTGCAGGCAGCTATGTCGCGCGTGCAGATGCGGCTTTGTCTGCTGGTTGTGATATGGTGCTTGTCTGTAACAATCCAGATGCTGCGCAAGAAGTGAGGCTGCATTTGGAATCTTTGCTGCAGCAAGGTGATCTAACCGTCGATAATCAAAGACTCAAACGAATGCGCTACCAAGCAAGCAAAAAACTAAGTATCGAAGATGTTAAGGCATCTGAGGTATGGAAGACCTATAACAAATAGCATCTTAATAAAAATTAGGGGTGGGGTAGTATGAATTGGAATATTTTGAATACCTTCTTATTAAATAGCGGGCTCGAAAACTTGCTTGTTCGTCAAGTTGTCGAGATTTCGATTATTCTATTGCTAACCGGTTTGATTAGTTTCTTATCTAAAGTATTCCTTAAGCGCGTTGAAGCGCAGTTTCTTAAAACGCGTAACTTGTGGGATGACACTTTACTTCATTCTTCACGATCACCGATAGCTTTGGTTATTTGGTTACTCGGTTTGTCCTGGATTGCTTATAGTGTTCAGCGTCAATCAGGTGTTGACCTTTCAGTATTTATTAGTAATACGCAACAAATAATCATCGTTTTTTGCCTGGTGTGGTTTGTTGTCCGATTTATTTCGGGCGGCGAGAAGATCGTTGTTTGTGGCGAAAAGATGAAGCAGCCAATGGATGAAACAACAGTTTCGGCTATTGGTAAGTTATTGCGTGCAATTGTTATTATTATTGGCGTATTAGTCGTGCTACAGACCATGGGTTATAGCATGAGTGGTGTCCTAGCGTTTGGTGGTGTCGGTGGTCTCGCCGTGGGCTTTGCTGCAAAGGATCTGTTGGCCAATTTTTTTGGTGGCTTAATGATCTACCTGGATCGACCTTTCAAGGTTGGCGATTGGGTTCGCTCACCCGATAAGGAAATTGAAGGTACTGTAATTAAAATTGGCTGGCGCTTAACCACCATAAAAACCTTCGATAAACGGCCATTGTATGTGCCAAACTCTGTATTTACGAACATATCAGTTCAAAACCCGTCACGTATGAGCCATAGAAGAGTCTATGAAACGATTGGTATTCGATACGATGATGCCGCCGCGCTGCCTCGTATTATTAGCAATGTTAAGGCTATGCTATTGCAGCACCCTGAAATTGATACCACACAAACCCTTATCGTAAACTTTAATGCCTACGCGGCGTCATCCTTGGACTTCTTTATCTACACCTTCACCAAAACAACTGATTGGATTAAATATCATGAAGTTAAGCAGGATGTCTTAATTCGTGTTTACGACATTATTGCAGCCGAGAATGCAGAGATTGCTTTTCCAACCTCTACTTTGCATATGCCAGAGGCCTTACGCATTGAAGGTGAGATAAAAGGGCAATCGCCACAAGACTAATAAGATGATGACTCAATTGGTTAATGACTAGCCTTGAGCTTTAAGTGGGAATTTATATGTTAGGAATTATCGGTGGAACAGGCTTTGGTTCAATGTCGGGTGCTGAGCTTGTAGAGCAGCTATGGCCAAGTACGCCTTTCGGAGAAACCAGTGGCCCAGTTGTGATAAGTGCACTAAACGGGCTTAAGTTTGCGTTCATGGCGCGTCACGGTAATCCTCACCGTATTCCTCCTCATTTGATAAATTATCGTGCCAACCTCTTTGCCATGAAGCAAGCAGGTGTCGATAGAATTATCGCAATTAACGCGGTAGGCGGAATTCATGAAAAGCTCGGCCCGGGTAATCTTTCCATTCCAGACCAAATTATTGATTACACTTATGGGCGTGAACACACTATATATGATGGCATTCATTGCGAAACTGTTGATCATATCGACTTCACCAAGCCGTACTCTGAAACATTGAGAGCAAAACTTCTTCGCTCAGCAAGCGCGGTGTCATTTGATGTCTTGGATGGTGGAGTTTACGGTGCTACTCAGGGGCCGAGATTAGAGTCATCAGCTGAAATACTTCGTTGTAAGGCTGAAGGCTGCGATATGGTCGGAATGACGGGCATGCCTGAAGCTGCGCTAGCAAGAGAATTGGAGTTGGACTATGCCTGTATTGCCTTGAGTGCGAATTGGGCAGCAGGTTTGTCAGATACGCCTATTACAATGGCAGATATAAAAGAGGCAGTTTCGAAAGCGTCAGCACGCGTAAGCGAGCTGATTTTTCAAGATCTGGGAAGTTTATAGTCGAGCAATTAAGCAGCGGGTTCTGTTAGCTGACAATGTGTGTCACACAAATCCCGCTGCTGCAGTTAAGAGGTGGTATTCGGGAATGTTTGTTAGCTTGCTTTCTTAGTTAGTTGGTTTTGATACATTTCTCGAATTTGCTCTGCTGAGTACTTGTCTACAGTTATGTGGTTAAATTCAACTAGGTGTAATGCAGGGGAGCTTGGTAGTTCTTGATCAATTAACTCGGTGCCATTCGAATTTCTTGGCGCTGTATTTTGTTTCGCTAAACGACTTGCTTCTTTAGATGCTTTTGTTGTCATATCAAACCTTCCAGAGAGAAAACTTCTTAAGCGGTACATATAAAATATAAACTACCTTGGCTGGGATTTCACTTAATTTTATTCATAGCCTTAGACTATTAAGTTCTGATTGATAATAAGTATAAGCCCTTTGCACAGAAATGGGAGTGCTTGCGTGTCGCTAATTTGTAGCAGTTTGTAAACGGAAAGAAAGTAGGTGGCTATGCGCAGTGTTGGCTTAGAAGCCCGACTTTTGGAGCCATTGATCCAGGCGATTCGCAAAGGCTTGCCTTTCTTGTTGGCCTAAGGGCGGTGGTCCTCCTGAATGAACACCGCTGGATCGCATTGTCTCCATAAAATCTCGCATATTTAAGCGCGACTTGATGTTTTCCTTTGTATAGAGCTGCCCCCGTGTACCGATAACCTTGGCACCCTTGGTAATTACTTCGTCGGCGAGAGGAATATCTTGAGTGATGACAAGATCATTTTTGTTCGTTTGTTGCACTATCCAGTTGTCTGCAACGTCAAAGCCACTACTAACCTGAATTGACCTTAGAGTCTTGTACTTTGGTAGGGGGATATGCTGATTAGCAACGAACGTGATCACAACATTGGTTCTTTTCGCAGCTTTAATCAAAATGTCGCGAATAACAACCGGGCAGGCATCAGCGTCCACCCAAATAGAAGGTAAAAGGGTGTCAGAAGTTCTGGTTTCATTTGTGCTTGATTTATCGTTCATAATAAGTCGCTAGATAACGCTAATAATAGTAGCTCTATCTGCTAGATCTCGGGCTCTGGCTCTAATTTATTAATGGTGACAATTAAACCGATTGCCGGGTGATCTAAATAATGAATTTCTCCATATTTTAAGCGCCGGCTTTGGTGTAAACGGAATACCTGACTAGGTATCCTGGAGGAAGAGTGCTTGCTTAAAACAATTTCGTCTGGCTTGTATGCTTGTAGCAATGAATCAGTTTTGTGTCGAATAGTGCTGGTCGAAAGTAGCCAGTCGAAAATGTTTCGCTCTGGATAAAACAAAAAACTGGTAAGAAATAAATCTGCTTCGATGTGCATGTATCGGGAACGTTTAATAGTAAGCGTTCCCTCTAGGTGAGTTTCACCATAATAGCTTTCATTTTGAACTACATCGGTCAGCGCAGATATACGAAGTGGGGGTAATGTGCTGCCTGGTTCCATGGCTTGTTGCCAAGCGCCATATTTAATGACGCGTACATCCCTACTTTTATTTAATTTTGAAAGCGCATCATTGAGTTGCATTGATGAACTATCAAGCTGTTCATATTGGAAGTTCGATAAGGTTTCTAAACCTTCGATCAAATGAGTGTATTGTGAATGCCGAGGTGGATTGTAGGGAACAAGATTAAACTTTCTATTCGCTTCGACATGCCCCTGGTGAGTAAAGAGAATGTATTCTACCTGGAATATTTCTTCGCTGAAATCTTCAGCATAAGCATGGTTAATCGTGAAAGACAAAAGAAATAGCGCGAGTATTCGAAAACAGAGCTTGTAGAGAGTATTCAATGTTAACACGTGCGTAAAAGCCTCACCTTCTTACAGGTTGGAGTGAAATTAGCTGAATACTACCATTCTCATTACTTAAAGCCAGAGAAATTTAAGCCTTGAATCCAAACCTTTCGAAAAGAAATGAGCTAGAAGAAATCACCGATGTAATTATTGAGTACGTCACCTTTTTGCACCTTTGGTTTGTCTGTACTCATGTCTACAGGTTTTTCTGTAGGCTCTACCGCTTCGGTAGGCGAGTGTGCCACAAATGCGGGGAGCTCGCTTGCTAAACTACTTTTCGTGGTGTGAACATGGTTAGCACCCTCTAAAGCAGTCACGCGGTAATAGTAACGCCCGCGATATGCTGCAAGGAAAACTAAGCAAAGTGTTAACAGTTCGAAAAGGTGAATGAGCATAATTGTAAGTTGGTACTCTAAGCAATATGTCAGTGTCTGCGTAAAAGTGAAGCGGTATTCTATTGAATAACGTGCATCAGATCAGCTAATTATAGTTGATTTTACAACTATTTTAAATTTGTGGCTGTGTTTTGGGCTTGTTAGTGAGGTGTGGTAATATCCGCGCCAAATTAATGGGGTTGAGGTTGGTAAGTTATGAGCGAAGAACAAGGTCAGAAACGTGTAGGGTTCGTTAGTCTGGGATGTCCAAAGGCTTTAGTAGACTCTGAGCGTATATTGACCAAATTAAAGCTTGAAGGTTACGAAGTCGCCCCAGAATATGATAATGCGGATGTTGTGGTCGTAAATACTTGTGGTTTTATTGACTCTGCCAAGCAAGAATCACTCGATGCGATTAATGAAGCGATGCGCGAGAATGGTAAGGTCGTTGTCACCGGGTGTATGGGCAAGGGGAGTGACGCAGAGCAGATAAAGAGCGCTTTCCCTGAAGTGTTAAACGTTAGCGGACCGGCCGATTATGAAAGCGTAATGGGCGCTGTTCACGAATATGCTCCCCCGTCGAAAGAACAGGAAACGCACTATAGTGACAGGGTGCCTGCTCAAGGCATCAAATTAACACCTAAGCATTATGCTTACCTTAAAATCTCGGAAGGATGTAACCATCGCTGTAGCTTTTGTATTATCCCTCATATGCGCGGAGATTTGGTAAGTCGCCCAATTTCTGAAGTTATTGAAGAGGCCAAACGCTTGGTAGAAAGTGGTGTAAAAGAGCTTCTTGTTATCTCTCAAGATACAAGCGCCTACGGTGTCGATGTTAAATATAAGCTCGATTTTATGGAAGGCCGGGCTCACGAAACACGTATGCAAGACCTCGCTGTTGCGCTAGGAGAATTGGGTGTATGGGTAAGAATGCATTACGTTTATCCTTATCCTCATGTTGATAAACTGATCCCCTTAATGGCAGAAGGAAAGATTCTGCCGTATTTGGATATTCCCTTCCAGCACGCTAGTGCAAAAATACTAAAAGCAATGAAACGTCCTGCGCACAGCGAGAAGGTCATCGATCGCATTCGTTCCTGGCGCGAGATATGTCCTGAACTTACGATAAGAAGCACCTTCATTGTTGGTTTTCCGGGTGAAACAGAGCAAGATTTTCAGGAGCTATTGGACTTTTTAGAAGAGGCCCAGTTAGATCGTGTAGGTTGCTTTACGTATTCTCCTGTAGAGGGCGCGCCAGCAAACGTCTTGGCGAATCAGGTCCCCGAAGAAGTGAAGGAGAGTAGGCACAAAAGGTTTATGGAAAAGCAGGCTGAGATTAGTGCCGAACGTTTGCGAGCAAAGGTTGGTTCATTGCAATGGGTGATCATTGACGAAGTGGTTGAAGAAGGCGCGGTAGGTAGGAGCTCAGCAGACGCACCTGAAATAGATGGTAA